>WFSH01000233.1 GCA_015486145.1 Mesoaciditogaceae bacterium | reverse complement strand
AATTATAAAATGAGGTGTGGATGGGTAAAAAAGAGCCTTTCGACTACACGAATTCATCCATTTCCAAATCTATATTGAGATTGGCACTTCCTTCTATGGGGGCCTCTTTTCTCAGTTCGTTGTACGATCTCATAGATACTTTTTGGGTGGGGCACTTGGGCCCTGCGGCGGTCGCGGGAGTAACGCTCGCGATGGCTGTATTTTGGTATGGAGGGGTGTTTAACGATCTTTTTGGCACTCCTTCAGTGATACTCATTTCAAGGCGCTATGGTGAAAAAGACTATGAAGGGGCCAGATGGGTTATAGGACAGACTATTCTCTCAAAAAGCTTTCTCGCTTTGCTCTTTTTGATAGTGGCTTACATTTTTACCGCACAGCTTATAAGATTGATAGGCGGCAGCAATGTTGTGCTGTCACAGGGAGTGGAGTATCTGAGATGGAGACTCTGGGTAATGCCACTTTCATTCTCTGGATACACCGTGATGACCATCTTCAGAGGAACGGGAGACACGTACAAACTTTTTTGGGTTCAAGGTGCGTCGGCTGTAATAAATATGGTGTTGGATCCGATTTTCATGTACACGCTTGGTATGGGGGTAGCTGGAGCCGCGTTTGCCTCTGATTTGGCGGAAATTTATCTTCTCATAGCGGGATTGTTGATACTCAATTCTAAGAACAGCTACTTACATATAAATCCCTTCAAGTATATGAAGCCACGTTGGGAAATAATCAAGAAAATGGTCTCTTTGGGTGCTCCGACGACTCTCGAAAATTTTTCTGAAAACGTTGCCTACTCCGTCATACTCAGATTCGTTTCGGCGTACGGACAAATACTCATAGCCGCTTTGGGAATAGCAAATAGGGTTAGGACGATCTCGTTTACTCTGGGCTTTTCTATGAACATGTCGGCATCCACCATGATAGGTCAAAATCTCGGTGCGGGGAAAAAGGATAGAGCACTTGAAAGTGTGAGAAAGTCGATGATCATAGGAGAACTCTTGATATCGGGATACGTGATCGTTCTTTTTTTCTTTGGAGGCCCGATTTCTTATTTTTTCACTCCAAACGCACAGGTTGCATCTATTGGGAATGTCATAATGAAGTTTTTCGCCGTGAACGAAATTTTCTTCATGATATCGATGGTGTCTTGGGGAGTTCTCGTTGCGGGTGGCTTGACAAAAACCATCATGGCGATTGGACTGATCACAAATTGGGGTATTCTCATACCGTTGATGGCCATTTTCTTCTTCTTACATATGGGCTGGGAATATCTCATATTCACATTTGTGATCCAAAGTGCTGCCATGGCATTTATGTCGTTGAGAGAAGTTTCTAAGAAGAAATGGATGGAAAAGATCATTTAAAAAATTTGAACGAAAACCTTCTACCAAACTTCAAGTTTTATTGGTGATTTTCTTCGATCGCCGATTGAATTGTGGCAACCGTGGATTCTGGATCTTCAACCTCTATGATAAGTTCTTTGTACCTTTCATCTTTGAGACCTATGGAAATAGCTTTTTGTGGGTGGTGAACATCCCAAAAAACACGTCCTTCATGTTCGTAGAAAATTCCAGCTTTGATCACTCCGGGAAGGTCTGAGCCGATAACCTTGATGCCCTTAAACCAGATTTGTGCCGTTTCTGGATCGGCTTTCACTGACGACACGTGATCTAAGGGAATTTCCAAATGACTCTTGAAAGCCCACAACTTATCCAAACCTTCAACTTTTAAAATCAATTTCGAATCCTCAATGGTAACCTGTGTCATGGTTTCACTTCCTCCAATTATTTTGTTGTCCATTATACACCATTGTTTAAATGCCGCTTGTAAAGTGATATTAAAATGTCAAAAAATGCTGTTATTCAAAAAATATTCTCCATACGATCGTGAAGAAATCCCCAATTAATCATCAAATGAGTATTGCCACAACGCTAAAAAGGCAAGTTAACGTTACCACGCTACCAACAAAGAAAGCTTTTTTTCCCTTCAACCTGTAAGATTTAGGAAGGGCTTTCAAAGCCAGAATGTACAAAAACCCAAGGACGATCGGAAGGAGCAATGCATTCATCACCTGAACACTCACACTTAAACCTATCAAATTGATGTTTGGAATGCTGAGAAGAATGCCCGCGAACGCGAGCATGGAAATGTACGTTATGTAAAAGAATGGTGCTTTCTTAGGATTATCGGCAAGGGAGTGACTATAGCCAGTCACTTCTCCCAGTCCCCATGCGACTGCGAGTGAAACAACGATAGCGGCAACTAACCCAGCTCCGATAATTCCAGCCGAAAGGAGGAGCTCCCCAGCACCGTGTCCTATGAAAGGTGTCAATGTCATAATTATCTGTTGGACATTTTGCAAGGGTTGCCCGGGATTTGTTCTGCCGACTGTTGCGGCCGTAACCACCAAAACAGCACTCATTATGATCTGAGTTACGATCGCTCCGATCAACGTGTCCCATCTTGACATTTTGATATCTTTTGATTTCAAACCCTTGTCAACCACTGCCGATTGCTGATAAAATATCATCCATGGCATTATAACCGCTCCGATATTGGCAGCCGTTAAGTAGAGATAATTTTGATTTCCAAACGGTATTTTTGTAAATTCGTTGGCAATGCTACCGATGTTTGGATGTGCCCAAATGGCTATTATGATGAAGATGAGTTCGGCACTACCAAAAATTATGGCGATCCTTTCCACGGATCTGTAACTACCAGTTAGCACTATGATCGAAAGCACAATCACGATGCCCCACACAGTCAAGACTTCTGGTATTCCCACAAGAGTTCCTATCATTCCTATGCCGGCCATTTCGGTTATCAACGCCCCTGTGCTGGCAACTATCAAAGTGGAGGTTGCTATCCATGCCCAAGGTTTTCCAAAACGCTCTTTTATAAGCTCACCATGACCTTTTCCGGTGATCGCGCCAAGACGTACCGTCAGTTCTTGAATAACGTAAAGAATTGGGATCAAGATGAATTGAATTGGAAGAAGTTTGTAGCCCCATACGGCACCACTTTGTGCGGCGGTGATGATGCTACCCACGTCTGTGTCTGCGAGCATAACTACGATCCCTGGTCCCATTATTGCAAAAAAACGCAAAAGTTTTCTTCTTCTTTCAGTCACGCAGAGTGTCTCCTCTCTAAGGTAAGCTTGCCTTGATCTTTCCATGACGGTTTTGATTGTAATTCTTTGGCCCGTTGCTTAGTTGAGAACGTTTCTCAATAACCACCAAAAAGATTCTATCATTAAAAGCAGACTTTTTCAATCTACATTTTGCATATATGTACATACATGCAAAAAGAAGGTCACTCTTGGCAAGTGGCAAAAATTTATCTTTGAACTTTCGTTTCAATTTTTGGCAATCCAAGCGCTATCAAAGCTGACGTGAGAAGAGCAAATCCTCCGATGTAGAGCACAACGTGAAGCCCAACGTAATTAGCTAAAAGACTTAATCCCATGAAAGCAATGCCAGCCACTCCCCAAGGAACACCCATTGCCATGCTTGAAGCAACTTCTTTGTGTTCTGGAAGAAAATCCTGCATGTAAGAAATGTTGAAAGCGAGACTAAAAGATGCAAAAAAAGTCATCAGCGTGTACATTGATAGCATAAAGTAAGTACTACCACCAATCATGAAAAGAAAAGCAAAAGGTATCGAGGCAAAGAGTGAAATCACGTTCACATTTTTAGGGCCTATTCTATCTGCAAGGAAAGCACCCAGGTAATTTCCAACGACGCCTGCGAGAGCTGAAAATGTGAGAAAAAAGCCACCAACAAAAACATGGAATCCAATGGAGACAAGATATAGAGGAACAAGAACAAAAAAACTTCTCATTGCGAGTGTTTTGAAAAGTATCAACAGCATAAGCTTCGTGACACCTTTTACCTTGAAAGCTCTTCCGAGATTGAATCTTTCCCTTTTTTTTCTTTT
>WFSH01000232.1 GCA_015486145.1 Mesoaciditogaceae bacterium | reverse complement strand
CATTAGAACGATCATTTCAAACACTGAGTCGGAATCAACTCTGGATTCTTTGTCAAGCAGAAAATGACAAGAAATACTTCTGTGTGTTAATCATTTTTCACGCATCACCGTTCACTATCTTTGTCATTCACCATATTCTTTGTTGTTTAATCACCTTTTCATTCCACTTGCCATAAGCCACTTCCCATTCATCAGCGTTTTCCGGCTCATATCTCTTGATTTCAAACGATCTTTCCACAATTTCAGGAAGCTCGTTAAAAGATAACTCACCGCATGCTACCATTTGAGCGAGTCCGTTTCCAATTGCCGTCGCTTCAATGGGACCAGCCTCAACCGGCAAATTTGTTGCGTTAGATACAAATTGACACACGAGCTCGTTCCGTGTAGCACCTCCAAGCATTCTCACCTTTCTCAATTTCACATTGGCCACTTCTTCGAGTCTTTCTTTCACTAACCGCGTTTTAAATGCAATTCCTTCAAAAGCTGTCCTTACAATCTCTCCTTTTGATTCAAGGGGCTTTCCTGAAAATCTCATTGATCCTTTCGAAATGCTTTCCTCCATATCATCTGTGCTTTGCAATTCGTCAGAATCAACATCTATCATGCCAGAAAATGGCTTTGCTTTTTTTGCCATTTCTATGAGATCTCGATACGCCATATTTTCCCATTTCGAGCGCAATCCTTCAACTATCCACATCCCTGTTGAATTTGAAAGTAATCTATATTTCCCATCCACACAACCTTCATTGGCGAAATTAAATTCCATGACTTTTCTGTTCTTAACGGGTTCTTCCACTAAAATTCCGTCCAAAAACCACGTTCCAGTGCTTATTATCAAGGAATCTCTTTCGTTTACACACGCAAAAGCGGAACCCGTATCGTGAGTTGCGGGAAACACAACCTTTATTCGCTTTCCAAACAGTTTTATATCATCAACGATCGTCGCTGGTTTGACGATTTTTGGCAATATCTTTGGAATGTTTAGCCTCTCGGTTATGTCAGGATCCCAATCATTTAAAATGGGATTGTAAATCTGCGTTGTGGTTGCAAAGGTAAACTCCATAAATTTCTTTCCAGTTAAAAAGTAAACAAGGAGTGAAGGGACTCCAAGCAATGTTTTCGCAAAATCAACGGCTTTAAATCCTTTGTCTCTCATGCCAACTATCTGATAAAGCGTGTTGAATGGTTGAAATTGAGTTGGACATCTTTCAAAAATCCATTCTTTTCCCACCAGATCTAAAGTTTTTTCCATCGCATCCCATTTGAAAGCATTCCTGTAATGAAGTGGAAATCCAACAAGGAATCCACTTTCATCCAAAAGTCCAAAATCCACACCCCAAGTATCTATTCCAACTGAGACAGCGTCGTATTTCTCAACAGCTATCTTAATCGAGGCAAGAACATTTCTGTAAATTTCGAGAATGTTCCAATACGTGAACCCATTTATCTCAATTGGAATATTAGGAAAGCGGAGAATTTCTTTCACTTTGATTTTTTCACCGTCGTGAGATATTATGAAAGCCTTACCGTTAGATGCACCTATATCTATGGATAAAAAATTCAAATTATCAACCTCTCTCCGATGCAACGTGTTCTTCGTATCCACTCTTTCTAAATGCTTCTATTGCATCTGGATTAAGCCCTTTTTCTTCTCTTGATCTCCTCAAAATAGGTCTTACATCTGCCAAGAACGCGTTTTTGATTGTTTCCTCGGCAAGGACGATATCATTTTTCTCTCTGGCATCGTTTAATGCTTTTACATCAACAAGTAAAGATTTAAGATAAGCAACTTGTAAAGCTTCAACAGACTGAATCATCGCTTGGATCTTTGGTTTCATAGCAGCACTTTGATCTATTACAAGTGCTGGCTTTGAATCTGATGAAAGATCGAAGAATTTGTTCAGCTCAACAAAGATCAAAAATAATTCATATGGATTCATGGACCCCACGGTGAGATCGTCGTCCGCGTATTTCCGGGAATTGAAGTGAAAACCACCAAGCTTTCCCTTCAACGATAAAATGGATACTATGTATTCAATGTTTGTTCCTTGCGCATGGTGGCCAAGATCTATTATCGCCTTCGCTTTATCTCCAAGATCTTTTGCTAAAGCGTAAGCAGTTCCCCAATCAGGCGTATCCATGTGATAAAATGCCGGCTCAAAAAATTTGTACTCTATTAGCAATGTCATATCATCATCAAGAGCATCATATACTTTTTTAAGAGATTCAAGAAGCAACGTGTGCCTTTTTGCGAAATCCCCTTGGCCAGGATAATCTGTACCATCCGGAAGCCACAAAGAAAGTATCTTCGAATTGACCTTTGACATGATATCAACGCATTCCAGCACGTGATCGATCGCCTTTTGCCTTATCTTTGGATCGGAATTCGTAAGACTCCCAAACTTGTAATCGTCATCTTGAAATAAATTGGGGTTAACACTCCCTATCT
>WFSH01000231.1 GCA_015486145.1 Mesoaciditogaceae bacterium | reverse complement strand
CTCTTGTGAGTGAAAAGCATCACATTATTTCCTCTGAAAAATTCGAAGTTCGTGAACAGATAAATGCCCTATCTGGCCAAAGTCAACGAGTTTACACGTACAAAATGAAACCCATTCAGAGACCGGGAGAATATTATCTCGTGTCCAAGATCACAGGCAGCAAAGACCTTTCTGCAACAACGACGTTTCTGATCGTAAATCCAAATAGACTTGACAATATCACCGATTTGAAGTTGGATTCTGACATTCCAATGATAGTGGAACAAGATCAGCCTGTTAACTTTTCTCTTTGGATTTCAAATACATCTCTCAAGGAGAAGTTTGTCACACTTGATTCAATAACTCTCTTTATAAAACATGGAAATGCTGAGCTTTACAGATTTTCAGATGAAACGCCGCATAATTTGGTGATACCTTCAGGTGGAACGAGGGTATTGGTTAACTCTCAAAATTGGAAGTTGATAACGTTTCCGTCAAGTGGAACGTACACATTTAGTGCTATAATTAAGATCAGAGAAAAGTACTTAGAATACAGGCGAATTATAAAGAGCCTGTAACTTTTTTGATCTTTTAAGGGAGGAAGTGTTAAAAGTGCAAAGAGTGGTTGTATGGGGACTTGGAGCAATGGGAAGTGGTATGGTGAAAGATATTCTCAACAAACCCAAAATGGAGCTCGTGGGGGCAATTGAGACACTCAGAAAAGAATTGGATGGAAAAACGCTTGAAGAACACTTGAAAATCAAAAGCAAAATCACCATATCCTCAGATCCAGAAAAGGTGATATCTGAGACAGATCCAGATGTTGTGTTGATAGCAACGACATCATTTGTTCCGAAAGTATTTCCTATGATCAAAGTTGCAGTGGAACATTCTGCGAATGTTATCACCCTTGCCGAAGAAATGTCCTACCCATGGCTTGACTATCCGGAACTTTCTCACAGGATGGATTCCCTTGCAAAAAAGCATGAAGTTTCCATTCTCGGTACGGGGGTAAATCCTGGATTTGTTCTGGACACGTTGATACTAACCCTCACGGGAGTGTGTTTAAACGTTGAAAAGATAAAAGCTCAAAGGATAAACGATCTTTCGCCGTTTGGCGCGGAGGTCATGCGCACGCAAGGTGTTGGAACGAGTGTCGAGGAGTTTAAACGAGGAATAAAGGACGGAAGTATAGTTGGTCACATAGGATTTCGACAGTCAATTGCCATGATAGCCGATGCCTTGGGATGGAAGATTGAACGTATAGAAGAAGAACGTGAGCCTATTGTATCAAACACACACAGAGAAACCCCCTACGTGAAAGTTGAACCCGGTCAAGTTGCGGGGTGTCGACATATAGGACGTGGGATTGTTGACGGCGATGTGAAGATCGAGTTGGTACATCCACAACAGATTCACCCTGAATTGGAGAATGTGAAGACCGGAGACTTTGTTCAAATTGAAGGAGATCCCAACTTATCCATGGAGATAAAGCCAGAGATTCCAGGTGGAAAGGGAACTATGGCGATGGCTGTTAACATGATTCCAGCTGTAGTGACGGCGAGACCTGGACTTTTGACCATGAAAGATATGCCAATACCCCACAGTGTTTTGAATGCGAGGAGATAAACATGGCTAAACGTGGAGATTGGGTGAAAGTTCATTCTATTGTGTTGAAAGCCGAAGAACGTTCCTCGCATCTTCCTGAAGATACGAAAAAAGTTCCTCTGGAGATGTGGATAAATGGTTTTTTAACGGAAGATGCCAAATTAGGTGAGAACGTGGAAATTACCACGCTGAGTGGCCGAATGGTAAAGGGAACCCTTGTGGAAGTAAATCCACGCTACACACACGATTTTGGCGAACCGATTCCAGAGCTTCTAAGAATAGGGCCAAATCTCAAACGTATTTTGGAGGAAGATTGAAATGTACGAAGATGTTATGAAAAAACGTGGGGAGATCGTAAAGCGTGCCGTTGGAGTGGATTATTCCAAGTTCGAAATTGAAGGAGTCGCTTTTGATTATGAAAAAATGATGAAAGAGGCGGCTTACTCCTTAGACGAAATACGTGAAATTCAGTTCGAGACGCAAGTTGGAAATACGCCATTGGTTGAACTCAAAAATCTCACAAAACTTGTGCGAAAATATTCACCATCGGGAAAGGGAGCGCGCATATTTTTGAAAGATGAGGCAGCCAACCCAGCTGGGAGTTTTAAAGACAGGCGAGCCTCGGTTTCGGTGTATCACGCGAAGAAGAAAAGATATAAGGGTGTGATCGCGGCCACTTCTGGAAATTACGGAGCAGCCGTTGCCTCACAAGCTGCCAAAAGAGGACTTAGGTGCATAGTCGTTCAGGAAACCTTTGACAGTCATCATGTGGGACAGCCTGAGATACTGGAAAAGGGTAGAGCTTGCGAAGCTTACGGTGCCGAAGTGGTACAGTTAACGGTTGGGCCAGAGCTCTTTTATTACACGTTGAAGTTACTTGACGAAACAGGGTACTTTGACGCTTCTTTGTACACACCGTTTGGAATAGCTGGCATTGAAACGCTTGGATATGAAGTCGCGATGCAGATGAAAGAACGAGAGGGAAAATTTCCCGATGTCGTGTTGGTAACACATGCTGGTGGTGGAAATGTCACGGGCACTGCTCGTGGTTTAAGGCTTGCAGGGGCGAATGAAACGAAAGTGGTAGGGGTAAGTGTGGATTTGCGAGGTTTGCACATGGCAAGCGATAGAGACTTTAACAGGAAATCTTTCACCACGGGTCATACGGGATTTGGAATTCCTTTTGCCACATTTCCAGACAGGGTGGATGTTCCAAGGAATGCGGCAAGGGCACTTAGATATCTCGATAGGTACGTTTTGGTTACTCAAGGAGAAGTTTTCTTTACAACCGAGGCGCTTGCCCAGGTTGAAGGAATGATGAGGGGGCCTGCGGGTAACACATCTCTAACGGCAGCTCTTGCCATAGCAAGAGAAATGGATGAAGACCAGATCATTGTAGTTCAAGAGACGGAATACACGGGTGCCGGGAAACTGCCGAGTGCTCAGCTGACATTCGCAAAAAAGATGGGTGTAATGGTGAAAAATGGTGATCCCATTGAAGAGGACAAGCCCGGCGAAGTTATAGCGATACCGGAAAGCGTGGAACAGGTGGCGGTGATAGAGTATCCTATCGAGAAACTTAGAAAATCTTATTTCAAGGAAATAGTGAAAATATATGGGAAAAGAGAGTATTCGGATGTTGAAATGAAATTCATGTCTGAGGATACGCACACGACGTTTGAAGACGTGAAGGCAAATTTGAAAGAGGTGCTTGAATTATGGTGAGGTCAGATGATTTTGAGGAGAGAAGTGCACATCTGAAAAATCTTTCAGATGAAGAGTTAGATGAGAAGTTTTGGGAACTGGTTGAACAAGTGGTCGATCCACTTATCGAACTTGCCAAAACTCATACGTCTCCTTCCATAGAACGTTCAGTGCTGCTGAGGATGGGTTTTGACAGTCTTACATCCAAAGCCCTTGTTGATAAGATCTTTGATCAGGGATTGTTAGGCAAGGGAGCGGGAAATGTTGTTTTCCGTTTTGCAAAGCTCAAAGGTATGAACGATTACGTTAAGGCTGGCAAATTGCTTGTCAAGGAAGATCATTGGGATGAAGTTAGATCTCTTTTCGATGGAAGTGGTAAAAAATGAAGAGTGTGAATCCAAGCGAAAAATTGAACGTAAGGGAAATATTGAGTGATTTGGAGCATTACGTTCCAAGGCGCAGAGGCTGGACTTGGAGGAAACAACGCCCTTATCTCAAGATGGATGAATACATTTACGAAGAAGTGAGTGAACCCTTAAAAAATTCGGTACCACTTCCGGCTGCACATTATTTTGACAACATAGATCCCCAACCTGATGTTGTTATTACCAGCGAAATAGCATCAGGAAGGTTTGAAGATGATATTAGAAGAATGAGAATGGCCGCTTGGCATGGTGCCGATCACATAATGGTCATCAGAACTTTGGGACAATCACACATAGATGGACTGATGGAAGGGACACCAGAAGGAATTGGTGGGATCCCGATCACGAGAAAGCAACTTCGTGCCACCAGAAAAGCGCTCGACATGATCGAAGATGAGGTTGGCAGACCGATAAATTTTCATTCGTATGTCAGTGGAGTTGCCGGTCCTGAAATTGCCGTGCTTTTCGCAGAAGAAGGTGTTAACGGTGCACACCAGGATCCACAATACAACGTGCTCTATCGAGGAATAAATCCCGTGAGGTCTTTTGTGGATGCTGCCGTGGCAAAGCACATAATGGCATGGGCAGAGATGCTTCAAATAGACGGTGCACACAATGCAAATGCGTCGGCAAGAATATCTTGGAAAGTTATGCCAGAGTTACTCGTGCAGCACGCTATAAATTCTCTTTACTCTGTAAAATCCGGGATGAAAAAAGAGAACATCGCACTTTCCACGGTACCACCAACGGCGGCCCCAACTCCCACCATGAGAATTAATTTACCTTATGCCATAGCGGTTCGTGAGCTTTTTAAAGGATACAGATTCAGAGCTCAAATGAACACCAGATACATAGAATCAGATCTCATAGATGCCACTCGAATGCACATGATAGACACGTTCATATCGAGATTAACATCCGCCGATCTTCAGTCAACCATAACGCCCGATGAAGGTCGAAATGTACCGTGGCATATAAATTCCATCCGTGGCATTGAAACGGCAAAACATGCGTTGATAGCCTTGGACGGTATAAAGGATTACGTGAAAATAGATAGAGAAAAGGTAAACGAAAAGGTTCGAGAGCTGAAGATGAGAGCCATACTGATGCTTGAGGAGATCATAAAAGTTGGTGGATATTTTGAGGCCGTGGAACAAGGATTTTTTGTCGATAACGGTTATTATCCGGAACGTATGGGTGATGGAATAAAGAGAAAGAAAGATGGTGAAATTGCGGCTGGAACCGTGGTTCCAAGGGATGAAGACTACATGGCCCCAGTTTGTCAGCATTTTGGGTATAACAATTTACCTCAGGGCTTGGAGAAACCTTGTGATCTTATAGGAGGATGCACACTTTGTGATCACTCAAAGATCAAGTATGTGGATGAATTGGATGAGAACGATAACGTCGAGATTCGGTTGAAAAATGTCGAGGATATGAAAACCAAAGATCTCCTAAAACCAGAAGTTGAGTGGGCAAATGATGGAACGGTGCAGTTGGATATGACATTCGCGGAAAAGGAAGAAATTGCCGAAGCCGCGGCGATTGAAACGGCCAAACGTATGGGATTGACGGATATAAACGTCATACACAAAACAATCCTTCATCCCGCCGAAGGGACCTATATAGAGATAAAAGCAAAGGTGCCTTTTGCGATCGAGAAGAAAAAGCTAAAGCTTCCAGAACGTGTAAAACCGCTTTCAGATGATGAGATCGTGCAATTTTTCAAAGAGCATCCCATAACGGTTGTGGCTGGCACCGTTGGAAATGACGAACATTCAGTGGGCCTTCGGGAAATTCTCGACATAAAACACGGTGGTATTGAAAAATACGGTATCTCGTATATTTACCTTGGAACGAGTGTGCCGGTTGAAAAACTCATAGATGCCGCCATTGAAGCGAATGCGGATGCGATTTTTGCTTCCATGATCGTTACCCATAATGACGTCCACATTCACAACATGAAAAAGCTCAACGAGCTTGCTATTGAAAAAGGAGTGCGAGATAAATTCATAATAGTGGCAGGCGGAACACAAATAACAAACGATCTTGCCAAAAGCGCAGGTGTTGATGCTGGATTTGGTCGTGGTACTCAAGGAGCAGATGTTGCCAGTTTTCTCGTAAGAACGCTTAAAAAACGTGGTTCATGATAGATCGATCGTATTGACGGTCTAATTATGGTTTCCCTGGAGAGGCGAAATGGAGATTTTTGTTTCTTTTGAAGATAAAGTGATGGAGGATCTTCTCTTTTTACCTTTGAAGGAGGCGGGGGTGAATTTTTCTCCGCTTCCGGAAGATCCTTCTACAATAGAGATGGCTTTGATCGGCGTTCAAAGCGAAAAAGATCTGGAAAAAATAGAAAACATTAGAAAAGAAAACAAAGAAGCTTTGTTGATAGCTGTGCTTGCTTACAAGAACGAAGTGATCAAAGATAAAGCTTTGAACTCTGGAGCGGATGAAGTTCTAAGCATGCCGAT
>WFSH01000230.1 GCA_015486145.1 Mesoaciditogaceae bacterium | reverse complement strand
TCAGATGACAGAGAGGGTTGATAAGGATCTCTTCGAGATAGTGATAACAAATAGTGATAACATTTTTCGAATAACAGCGTTCTTTGACATTTTAGTACCGCTTTACAAGCGGTAAGTGTAATCTTTTTGAAGCCTTGTCAAAACTGATTCAGACGTTTATTGGAGCACGTGTACGGGCACGGCATGCCGTGCCCCTACGTGTTGATTGAATATGATGACAAATTTTCGTGATATTCCGTGCCCCTACGCGTTGGATATGATGACAAATTTTCGTGATATGCCGTGCCCGTACGTGTTGAATATGATGACAAATTTTCGTGATATTCCGTGCCCCTACGTGTTGGATATGATGACAAATTTTCGTGATATTCCGTGTCCATACGTTGTTGAGAATATTCGGCATTTATTTCTGTTTGTAAGGGCAATTCATGAATTGCCCCTACGAAACAAAAAACAATGGACTCATATGTCCTGACAGTACTTCGGGGGTGCTTGTTCTTTTGAACAGAATAGAGATTTGTCATGTTTTACCCACACAAAAACCAAGAAAACCACAATTAAGGGTGATCGAAAGGAGGATTTAATGCTGAAGATAGCGATATTAACGGCGAGTGACAAGGGCTCAAGGGGAGAGAGAACGGACACCAGTTCTCAGGTCATAAGGGAAATGGTCAAAGACATTGGAGAAGTTGTGGCTTACGAAATGGTTCCGGATGAAAAAGCCCTAATTGCCGAAAAACTGAGAAAATTTTGTGACGTGCTAAAGGTCGATCTCGTTCTCACAACTGGTGGAACTGGATTCAGCCCGAGGGACGTTACACCAGAAGCAACGAAAGAGGTGATAGAGAAAGAAACGCCAGGAATTCCAGAAGCGATGAGAATGTTTTCATTTGAGAAATCTCATCAGTCTATCCTGTCAAGGGCAATTGCCGGCATAAGAAAACAAACACTCATAATAAATCTTCCTGGAAGTCCAAAAGGCGTTCGCGAGAATTTAGAAGTGGTGCTCGATATGATACCGCACGGTATCAACATATTGCAGGGGAGAAGTTATGACTGTGGAAAGGAAGATGAGAGATGATAGAATTCGATAAAGTCATGGACATTTTGAAAAGCAAGCCCCACGAAATTGACGATGTTGAAGAAGTGGATATTTCTAATGCCGTTGGCAGGGTGATCGGTAAAGACATAATCTCCGATCGCGACTTTCCCCCATTCAACCGCTCCGCGATGGATGGATTTGCATTTCGACACGAAGATGTGGAAAATGAGGAAAGCCCCACGTTCAAAGTTAAAGAGGTCGTGCTTGCCGGCCATCCGGGTGAGAACGTAAAGATCAAAAGGGGAGAATGTGTAAGGATAATGACGGGTGGAGCGGTTCCACTTCAATGTGACACGGTCGCGGAGTTCGAAATCTGCGAAGAAAAAAACGGAAAGGTGAAGCTCACAAAAATTCCCACAAAATTTGCCAACGTTGCATTAAAAGGTGAAGATCTCAAAAAGGGAGAAGTTGCGCTTCGCAAAGGCCAGCTGATAGGTACAAACACCATCAACCTCATAGGCTCATTGGGATTGTCAAAAGTGCCCGTCAAGAGAAAGTTGAAGATAGGCGTTGTCTCAACGGGCGATGAGCTTGTGGATATCACAGAAGAGACAAAAAACGGCAAAATAAGAAATTCATCCAAATATTCTCTCAGCGCCCAGATCGGGGCAATTCACCAAGATTTTGTGGACCTCGGAATGGTAAAAGACAACGAGAACGAAATATACCAAGCGGTTGAAAGAGGGCTTGGCTTAGATGTGTTGTTGATCACGGGAGGATCTTCCGTTGGTGACAAAGACCTCACATTAAAAGTTCTCGAGAGATTTCACGCCAACGTGATGACAAAAAGGATCGCCATAAAGCCAGGAAAGCCCACCATAATAGCGACTGTGGAACGTGATGGGCGAGAAGTGTGGATCTTCGGAATGCCCGGAAACCCAGTTTCCACGTTTTCTGTTTTCAAATTGTTCGTCACTTATCTCGTCGAACGACTCTTGGGAACTTCCGGACTCGCTCCAAAATTTTTCACGGGCATTTTGAATTTCGATTTTCAAAAGAAAACCAATAGGATGCACTTTGTACCGTGCGTGGTTTCAACGCGAGACGACCATTTCGAAATAGATTTTGTGAAATACAACGGTTCTGGGGATTTCACCGCGCTTTCAAAAGCAAATGCCTTTTTCGTCGCACCAAAAGAAATGGGAGAGATCAAAAAAGGGAGTTCTGTGGGATTTTATTTTATATAGATACATGATCAGCGGTGTTTCTTGGTGGATACCGCTTTACAAGCAGTTCTTTTTTTGAAGTCCAGATTGCATCGAGTTCTCTCCCAAGTATGGGAGAGATGTCATCGTCAGATGACAGAGAGGGTTGATAAGGATCTCTTCGAGATAGTGTGGGTAACATATTTCGAATAATAGCATTCTTTGACATTTTAGTACCGCTTTACAAGCGGTGAGTGTAATTTTTTTGAAGCCTTGTCAAAACTGATTCAGACGTTTATTGGAGCACGTGTACGGGCACGGCATGCCGTGCCCCTACGTATTGGATATGATGGCAAATTTTCGTGATATTC
>WFSH01000229.1 GCA_015486145.1 Mesoaciditogaceae bacterium | reverse complement strand
TTTGAACTTTTCGGTTTCTTTTATCTCTTCGTACTTACCATTTGCCACGATTTTCCCATTTTCAAGTAAGTAAATCCTATCCGCGGATTTTATGGAAGACATCCGATGTGAAACAAAAACAATGCTCGCTTTTGGAAATTCTTTTCGTATGTTCTCAACAATTTTTGTCTCTATTTTTGGGTTTACTGTACTTAAAATCTCATCGATCAAAAATATCTTCGGCTCTTTCAAGATAGCACGCGCCATGCCAATTCTTGCTTTTTGTCCATCGGATATTGCTGTTCCCTTCGAACCAACCAAAGCATTTTCATACCCACCAAGTTTTTCAATTTCTTCATCCAGATAAACCTCTTTTATCACTTTGTCCATATCATTTTTGCTCGCTTTTCCACTTAAAGTAAGATTTTCGAATATCGTTCCTTGGAAGATGTACTCATTTCTGTTGACGTAAGCAATCATGTTTCTCAACTCTTCTCCAGAGATGTCCCGTATGGAGTTGCCTCCGATTTTTATATCACCGTTTTGCGGAAGATAAAATTTTGAGATCAACTTCAATATGGTGGATTTTCCTTCTCCAGTTTTCCCAATTATCGCTACGAATTCTCCTTCTTTAACCTTCAAAGATAGATCGGATAAAACTTGGTTTTTTCCATCATAAGAAAAAGCAACATTTTCAAATGATATGTCGTATCCAGTTGGCTTTAATCCATCCAGCCTTTCTTCTTGTTGTTCAAGAAGCTGTTTGACGTTTTTCAAAATCATCTTTGGCATTTGAATGCTTGTTCTCGCAAGCGCGACCTTTTGGACAGGCTCGTACAAAAACGTCAGAAATGTGGTTATTGCAACTACAGAACCTATGCTTGTCTTTCCGATTATCACTATGTAAGTTCCAACTCCCAAAAGAAGTATGGGTCCTATTGCCACTAATCCTGTGAGCATTGAACCCGCGAAAGCACCGTATTTATTTATGTTGAGGTTGATTCGTAGCATGGCGTTTAATTTATCCAAAAATCTATTCGTTACCTTTTTATAAAGATCATCCACTTTAACCGTTTCAATGGCAGAAAGCCCTTCTTCTACTTCTTTCATAACATCCTGATTCGCTTTGGACATTTTTCCGCTTTCCGTTGACATCTTTTTGTTTATGCCGTTAGTTGTCAAAAAAAGAGCTGGCAAAATTGCAAGTGAGAGTAAAGAAAGAATCCAATCTATTCTGAACATTAAAATAAGTGATGCGACTATTAAGAATACGCTGTTGTACAACTCCAAATAATAATTTCTGAAAAAGCCAACGCTTCTCGAGGCATCGTTCAATATCCTTGACATTATCGAGCCGGTGTTGTTCTTCACGAAGAAATTCAACGGCAGTCTTAAAGTTTTTTGCATGAGGTCCATCTTAAGATCTCTTGAAACCCTTTGCTCTATTATGGAAGCTGTGTAATTTTGAACGAAGTTAAAGATGATCCTTATTACTACTATAACAGCTAAAAAGATGGACCATTTTACAACTTGAAACATTTCTTTTTTGGGAATCACGGTATCTATGAAATACTTGAAAATTATAGGATAAGGAAGAACGGTTAAAACCACTACCGTGGAAGATGCCAGCGCCAAGATCATTAAAGGAAGATATTTTCTGTAGTATCTGAATATGAATCGATTTTCTTTGTTAGTCATGATATTCCCCCCAAATTCATACCTTCTCTTTTATTTTTTCAACTATCATCCATACGCTTCATGGATTCTCCAATTTCATAACGTAGAAATCACCGTTACAATTCGCGTCAACGAGATAATCACCTATAACCACTCTATCACCCCGCTTTCATCATAGTGCAATGTTTTCTGAGGGTCAAATTTGGTGATCTCGTAAAGCCTTATGAGATAAGGACTTTGGATGGGTAAAAATTGTTACATTACCCTCATAAATGGGTATTTTAGTGATAAAATTTTATGAACAGGCACTTTAAACACATAAGGAGTGCGGATTTTGGAATATGAAAAAGGTGGTCAACATTTGCTCAATTTTCAATACAAGTCGCTGTTACCTTGAGCACGTGCCTGATGTTCAAGAAATCGCACAAGTAAAAAGCTCAGTACGAAATATGCTAAACCAACAAGGATTTCCACGCATGAAATTTTCAAGCCAGCAAAGATGTTTCCTTTCACCACCAATCGTATTGCCGAGACTGCGTGAGAAAGCGGAAGAATTTGTGAAACATAGTCTAAACCAAAAGGCAGACGTTTAACAGGAAAATTTGCCCCACTGAACAAAAATACCACACTTTCTGCAACACTAAGTAACATATTTATATCCCTTGTCAGCAGACCAAAACTCGATATCAAAATCCCAAGGCCACTAACCGATATCGTACCCAGAATCGATATAAAAAGCAAAGCAGCATAGATATTTACAGTAAATCTAAAATCGAATATCACCATTGCCAACAGTACACCTATTGTCACAGTTATCAAAGCATCAAAGATATGACATAGGACTTTTTGAAATATAACAACAAATTTAGACTTTGGGCTTATTATCGTGTAAATGAGTGTTCCCTGGTGTCGCTCGGAGAAATAGATGATTCCCACCCCGTTAAAAGCGCTTATCGTGGAAAGAAGCATTGCGTTTGCAAGGATATACACGGTAGCGTTCTCCATGGTTTTGTAACCATAAGCAAGCAAAAACCCATAAAAGAGAAAACGGAAAATGGGATTTACAATCTTTTCGGTAAGATAGGCCTGTGGATTTAACCAAAGCGAAACGCCCTTAAATGCCAACCAAGAATTTCTAAAAAAGGCTGTAATTTTTTTCATTAAAAACCTCCCAATGTTCCTTCTCTTCTCGTTTTTATCTCAATAATCTTAAAACAATAATGCGCTAACACGATGTAAAGCAAACTTAAAATTATGGAGATAAGGCTTGAAACAATTGAAGAATCAGGCATTCCACTCGTTATCCTTGTCAAGCTTTCCATTGACCATCGGATCGGTATAACAGAAGATATGTACTGAACCCATTTTGGGAGTATTTTGATTGGGAACAGCATGCCAGATAGAAAATAGACAGGGTACTGTACCGTTGACATCCATGCAAATGCATTTCCAGAAAGTGTGAGTAATGTTGCCAATAGAAACGACATCGATATGAATGAGAGCAAGAGGACGAAAAACCATAAAATGAATTGTGTATAAGCGTGTACAGGAAAAGAAATTCGTAAAATCAGCAAAGAATAAATGAGTGTAACGCCGAAAGAAATGAGACCAATTACTGTGTTTGCAATAATTTTTGAGAATATTACAAACTCAAAACTAACAGGCGTTACACTCACTGCTTCAAGTGTTCCGGAGATTCTTTCTCTCTCTATTTCAATGGCGGATGAATAGCAAGCAACGCCCCACAATGATGCAATGGCGCTTCCAAGCATTATGTAGGAGCTGGAAGAGTTGCTTGCTTTCCCATAAATAAAGTACAAAAGTGTTGAGAAAAATATGGGCATGATCAGCACAGAAAATTTGAAAAGATTCCTTGAGAATGAAATTTTTGCCTGTACTCGCAAAACAGCTAAAAAAACTCGCAAGTGTTTCATAACTGCTTATGGTCTCCCCCCAAAAGTTTGATATATACATCCTCAAGAGTCGATTTTTTAATTGAAACATCCTGAATAGGTATTCCATGTAAAATGTTAAAAACAGATTCTACCGCTTCAGAACAGGCTTGTGTGTCAATGAAGAGGTGAATCTTTTTGTCCAGTTCTTTTGTATGAAAATGATTCACGTATTTTGAGTTTTGCAAACACTCAATGTGTTTACGCGTAATAAATGCTAGCACCAAATCTATTTGAAAATTCTCTGTGTGCATTTTTTTCAGATCAGCCGGTGTCCCAATCGTTACTATCTTTCCCTTATTCAAAATAGCTATACGGTCACAGAGTTCATCTGCTTCTTGCATGTAGTGAGTTGTAAAAATGATGGTTTTCCCTATCTTTTTTAGATCTTTTACCATGTTTCTCAGCTCACGTGCACCTATGGGATCTAATCCTATCGTGGGTTCGTCGAGAAACAGAAGATCCGGATCGTTTATAAGCCCTCTAGCGATCTGGAGCCTTTGTTTCATGCCCTTTGAGTAAGTTTCTACCTTGTCCTTCCATCTTTCCTTTTGTAACCCTGCGAGTTCAAGTAAGTCATAAATTCTTTGTTTCCTTATTTTCAAAGGCACATCGTAAAGCTCAGCAAAGTATTCCATATTTTCCAAAGTTGACAACCTTTGGTAAAGATTTCTTTCTCCCCCCATAACGAGATTTATCCTTTTTCGTATTTCAGTGGGATGTTTCGCAACATCGTATCCCAAAACTTTTACCGTTCCACTTGTGGGTAAGAGCAAAGTTGAAAGTATTTTAACTGTTGTGGTCTTGCCTGCCCCATTCGGACCGAGAATGCCAAATATTCCTCCCTTCTCGACTTCAAAACTTATTTCGTTGAGAGCTCTCACAACGCG
>WFSH01000228.1 GCA_015486145.1 Mesoaciditogaceae bacterium | reverse complement strand
GGAGATTGGATACATCGTCACAAGAAAAGAGGTGAGAAATTTTATTCAGTACGTGTTGAGGAATTAACGCCTGAAAAATTCACACTTAAATTATTTCAGATGTTAAAATGGACGAAGAACGGGATTTTCGAAAGATTGAAAAGGCCATCATGGGGGACGTTGCTTCAGTATTTTCTTCTGTTCACGATAATATTTTCGACTTTCAGACCACGCAGTTGTCTGTTTTTGGTGGCTTACTCTGCTTTTACAGTGCTTTTTGGAATGATATTTGGTGCGGCACTGGCTTTTAAAAAGATCAAATCCGCGGCTATCGGATTTTTGGTATTTTCCTTTGAGATAATTTTGTCGACACTGTACAATTTCTATCTGTACAACAAAGTTGCTCTCAACAAGTCAGACGATTCGTTGATGGGAAATTTTGAGAGGACAAAACGTGAGTGAATCTAACGTTTCTTCCTGAAAAATCCTAAAGTTTCGTAGAAAGCTCTCAAGATCACCACGATTATTTTTTTAGTTTTGTTATGCCCCGGTCCGTATCCAAAGTTTCGAATCGAGCGAAAGATCTTTTTATTTCCTGCATTGTGGACAATCGGTATTATCTCTCCACCTTCCAGATAAAAAATGGAATTTTTTATGTAAAATTTCCTTTTAGAGGTTGTCGGAATGAAATTGTACTTTGAATCTATCTCGTAGAAGCCAAAATTGTAAATTAAATAGTTTGGAAGTATTGTGTCAACTCCCCAAGCATTCTTATCAAGCACCAAATCGAACACTTTTTCGGCAATTCGAATGAAGATGTTAGATGGATAAACGACAAATCCAACGTTTATGAGTTTTTTGTCTTTGAGAAAATTCACGATCTCGTCGGCTTTTTTTACTTTGCGATCTGTTATAAGGATTTCCATGTTTGGAGATATTTCCTCGGTGACTCCGCGCACCATTGATGGCTTTAAGCTAAAAAGATGGGATATATCCGATTGAAATATTATGTCGCCCCCATCACATAGAACAACCTGTTCGTACTGTGGATTGTCTCTCAAAAAATCATGCAGATCCATAAGCCTTAGGTTGTTTATTAATCCTTCGTTTTTATGTTTGGTTTTCAAAATCAAAGTATCTTTGAGACCCTTCTTGATGTTTTCATTCAATCCCCAATCTATTATTAAGACATCCGTCTCAGATAAATTCACGTTTTCTCTCAGAGATCTGTACCAATGGTTTATCAAAAAATCTTCAAATTTTTGATCGCATGCCGTGGCTATCAAATATTTTTTCACGAAACTTTCCTCCTCCAAAAACAACGATAACAGAAATTTCTTCAATCGGCCCGATTTGGTCTTCGCCTCTCATATCAGCGCACCGCTAAGCGGTTTGGGAAGTTTTTGTAAGATTTCAGAGAACCCATAACACAACGTTATTCCGATCAACCCGGCCAAAGAATTTAGACTGAGATAATTCTCGTTTAAAAAGTTTTTGTCAAACAGCAAGGCAACAACTAAAATACCGTAGAGTATCACACCGTGACTCAAGTAAATGCCAAACGAGTCCTTACCAAGTGCTGAAAGAATTTTCGAAAATATTTTCATACTTTCAGACATCGTGTAACTCACCCACAAAAACATTTTTATCGCAAAGAAGTAAAAAACGTACACGCCCGGTCCCAATATCAAGTAAGATTCCCAATCTTTTATCAACTTTGGAACCGTTATCATCTCGAGTGCCGATAAAGAATAAGTTACAAAAAAGCCAACAATCACCCACCAAGAAGGACGCTCCCTCCAAGAAATGTTTCCAACTTTAGCCATGTACATTCCCCATACGTAAAAGAAGATCCACGCAAACGGGTTCCGGTACGTCATCAATGAAGAGACGTACATTTTTCCAAAATATTGTGGGACGAAGTACAACCCCATGAAAAAAAATCCAATTACGAACAATATGGATAAGAGCGTTTTCAGTGTCTTAATATCCAAATTCGAAAACAAAGGTGTCAAGATGTAAAACAACATCAGCAAAACGATGTAGTAAAACGGTAGAAAAGCCTCTCCAAGTAAATATTTTTCCAAAACATTTATCAATCCAAAATGGTAGGTGTAACCAACGATTTCTCCAAACATCGCTTGAAGTACCAAATAAATGGTTGACCACACAAGATACGGCGGCAAGATGATTTTGAATTTCGAAACTTCAAAAGTATGAAAGCTCTTTCGTTTCATGTAACTTCTATACCCAAGGAATCCAGAAATGAAGAAGAAAATGGCAATTGCTGGTGCTAAAAACGTTGTGAAGATCATCAGCAAATTCCGAGAAACCACGGGATACCTCCCGAAACTAAAGAACGTGGCATGAACAAAAACAACCACAAATATGGCAAATCCTTTGAGGATATCAAACTCCCGTATTCTCATCTTTCTCCAAATTTTTCCATGACTTCTTCCATGTCATCATCGAAAGTCTTGACATCTTCAACGCTAAAATCGCATTTCGGAATGGCTCTGATCAATTCGTATCCAAGAGTTATGTGCTCGACTTTTAGATCCATCAAATAAGAAAGTTGTTCCACGGTTTTTACACTCGCGGCAAGCACCTTCGTTCTTGAATTTGACAACACGTTTAGGATGGAAGCAATATTTTCTTTCGTGTTGAATCCTCTCTTTTCCATTCTGTTGACATAAATGGCCACATAGTCCACATCAATGGACGACCACATGGCCGCTTGTGAAGAAGTGTAAACGGCCGTCGCACATACAGAATATCCCATGTCCATGAGCCTGATGGCTGTTTTTATTCCTCCAGGAATAGCTGGCACTTTGATCACGAGTCTTGAATCATCAAGATTTTTCAATTCTCTTAGAACATTTTCGTAATTTTGTGATGGAAGTTGAGCGAACACTTCGCCATCACATACTTTCATGATCTTTGAGTAAAATTCGTTTAAGCTTTTGAACTCTTTCCATATTTCAGC
>WFSH01000227.1 GCA_015486145.1 Mesoaciditogaceae bacterium | reverse complement strand
TTGGTAACATAAAAAGAAGGGATGATGCCGTTTGAAATTGATCAATCTTATAGGTCATACACCGATGGCGAAACTGAAGATGAGTAATTCAGTCTGGTTGAAACTTGAAAAATTCAATCCCGGTGGTAGTATCAAAGATAGAACTGTCTTAGGTATGTTATTAGATGCATTCAATAACGGAAAAATTTCTGAAGGTTCGACTATCGTTGAACCCACATCGGGAAACACGGGAATAGCAATGGCCATGCTCGGAGTGCATTACGGGCTTCGTGTGATTTTGACAATGCCAGATTCTTTAAGTGTCGAAAGGCGCAAAATATTGAGGTCGTACGGAGCAGAGGTCATTTTAACTTCAGGAGAACTTGGAATGAATGGTGCTGTTAAAAAAGCAAGAGAAATAGTTGATTCAACACACGGGATCATGCTTGATCAATTCAACAACCCATCTAATCCAAGAATTCATTTTGCCACAACTGGTCCAGAGATTATTTCTCAACTTCCCGGAATAGACGCTTTTGTCGCTGGTGTTGGAACAGCTGGAACACTTACGGGAGTTGGAAGATTTTTGAAGCAAGTTTCAAAAAAGATCAAGATTTTTGCCGTAGAACCTTCAGAATCTCCTGTTCTGTCTGGTGGAAAACCATCAAAGCATGGTATACAAGGAATTGGTGCCGGTTTCGTACCTGGAAATTACGATCCATCCGTGGTTGACGATGTTATTTCCGTTTCAACTGAAGAAGCATGGAATATGACCAGATATCTAACAGAAAAGGAAGGGCTTTTCCTGGGAGTATCTTCTGGGGCTGCTGTGGTTGCCGCCATGCAAATCTCTAAAAAACTTGGAAGTCATTCAACAATCGTAGCCATTGCACCTGACGGGGGTGAGAAGTATCTCTCAATGTGGTGAATTTTTGAGTTCTATCGTTGAAGATATACGCAAAACTGTTGGCACGGCGAAACTTTATGTTGCATTTTCTGGTGGTCTCGATTCAAGTGTGACTGCCGCGCTTGCCAAGATCGCACTCGGCGTGAATAAAGTCGAGCTTGTAACAACGCGCTTTGATTTCACATACCCCAAAACCATCGAGGTAGTGAAGAAATTCGCAGAATCTCTTGGCTTGAAGCATACGTTTGTCGATGGAGCTGACTGGCAAAATAGAATATGGAAATCTGGACCCGCATGTAATGCGTGTACAAAAGGTCCTAAACTTCAAAATGTTAAAGCGTACGCTAACGGTTTAGTAGCTACAGGTGCAGACGGAGATGATACTTGGGGACAGTGCGGATTGAAAAATTACAACGGTTTCTACTCTCCTCTTTTTTCACTATCGAGAAAAGAAGTGGAAGTGTTGGCAAACTGCCTTGAGTTGAAAGTGGAAAAGATCGGTGAAAATGAGGGACGTGAAGGGTGCATGCTCAAACATCTTCTAAAAATGTTGGCGGTGCCAAAATTCCACGGCGCAGCCGTTTATAAATCGAATCTCATGTTGATGTCGGCCATTGAAAGATATGATATGAAATTCTCCGTTGCAAATGTGAAAATCGTGGGGCCACTTTCAAAAAACATTGCACTTATCAACCTTAAGCCACTCCCTTCAACGAGTTTTGCAAGGAATTTGATAAAGGATCTGTCAACCATAGAGGAGATACACTCCGTTGAGATTGTAAATGCCCCTTTGGAACTCAAAATAATTGCCAACCCGGGCATCTACAACAACGAAAAATCAAGATACTGGATAGAAAAAGGAAGACTCGCTCCCGACTTTGCTGTGCCCATATCTGTAAAGTGGCAAATTTCAAAAAACAACCGACTGAGAACTTTTCAAGTCATCGACTACGAGATTTCACGTTCTTAAAAACCGTTACCAACACAAGATCGTTGGCGTTCAGTGCCAAAACCGCCGTGATTTTCCCGTTGGTTATTTTTATTCTACCGTTGGGCTGCATGATCGCTTTTGAATTTTTAGATTCAAGCATTTCTTTCAATTTTCTTATCTCCACACCTCGTTCTTTGAGCCTTTGCATAGCGTGGGTGGAGAGATAAAGATCTTTTCCAACGGATGCGATGTGGATAGCTTTCGAACCTATGCGATGTTTGCGTGGTTTTAGAAGCAAGTAAAGAACTATGATCACAAAAATGATTATTAGAATTTCATACATATCAAAGGGAAAAGGCCATAAGGCCTTTTCACGACACTCCCAATAATTTATTTATCTTTGCTCTGTTGAATCCTATCACCAGTTGGTTTCCGATCTCAATAACTGGCACCCCGTATTGATGGGTTTTCTTAACCATCAATTCGGCTTCCCGAGGGTTTTTGGAAACATCCACATCTTTGAATGGAATTCCAAGAGATTTAAAATAGTTTTTAGCTGCCCTGCAGTGTGGGCAACTTGGTGTAGAGTATACTTTTATTTTCAGTGCCAAAGCTTATCACCTCCGACTTTTTCTGCATGCCCCCAGGGGGTATTTTTACATATTATACCAAAAGCCTCTGCTTTCATCAAGATCTTTCGTGAAAACTTCTGGTTCTCTTCATTTTTGTGTGGGTAAAACATGACAATTCTCCATTCTGTTCTTGTAAGTTTGAATAAAGTCATTCAAAAAACACCTTGTCATCAAGTAAAAGAACAAACACCCTTGAAGTACTAGGACATATGA
>WFSH01000226.1 GCA_015486145.1 Mesoaciditogaceae bacterium | reverse complement strand
ATTAAACTGCTTTTCTATGTACTCGGTGTGGATCGTTATGATATAATTACAAAGAATTCAGCCCCTATAGTTCAACGGATAGAACGGCGGATTCCTAATCCGCAAATGGAGGTTCGATTCCTCCTAGGGGCAGTATCTGTTAAATCCATTTTTGCAGGTTCGAGCCCCTGTAAATAATTGATGTTTTAGAGATTATCGTTTTTCCGTATAAATGAGAGAAGCCGGTTCTCTTTATTTTTGTGAGGGCAAAAGCATTGCGAAAAAGTGATAGATTCTTTGGCAAATTAAATTAAAAATGATATAGCATGCATCCTTAATCCTTTGAAGATACTTTGATCATCAACTAGAAATTAAAACTCACCCTTAAAGTACTGTCAGAACATATGATCTCATTGTTTTTTTGTTTTTACCACCCCTTGAAGCCTTCGTCAAAACATATGAAGGCGCCATACAAGATGTGAAAGAACAGAGAGCAAGATTGCACAGTGTGCAATGTATTCTTGCTTTCACGACCAAAGCGATAGCTGCGATGAGAGGCACAGGATGTGCCGAGAAAGCGAATCTAACAGGATGTTAGTATGCAGCGTGCTCTGTTATGTGTCATTCTGAACTTGATTCAGAATCTCGATTCACCTTATTAGTTGCTTGGAGATCCTGAATAGTTCCTACGGAACTTTCAGGATGACGCTGTGGTCAAAGACTCTAATAAAATAACGAATCAGTTTTGACAAGGCTTCAAAAAGATTACACTCACCGCTTGTAAAGCGGTACTAAAATGTTAAAGAATGTTGCTTTATTGGAAAGAGAGATGCTTTGTATGAAAGAAATCTTTGATAACGTGAAAGAACAAATCCAAAATGGAGCACTTTGGAAAATGAGGGGACGTGTGGATAAGGTGGTGGGATTGACCATCGAATCTATCGGGCCCAATGCACCTCTCGGAGAGTTG
This sequence comes from Mesoaciditogaceae bacterium, assembly GCA_015486145.1. Classification (GTDB taxonomy): domain Bacteria; phylum Thermotogota; class Thermotogae; order Mesoaciditogales; family Mesoaciditogaceae; genus WFSH01. The sequence continues at coordinate 8,883 of WFSH01000226.1, read as the reverse complement.
TGCGAGATAGAATCCATGAGCGGAAAAGTGCTTGCAGAAATAGTGGGTTTTAAAGAAAACAAAGTCATTTTGATGCCATTGAGCGATACAGAAGGAATGTCGGCAGGCGCTTCTATAGTTGCAACAGGAGAGAGACTTTCCGTACCTGTGGGTGATTCCATGCTTGGAAGAATAATAGATGGACTCGGTAACGCCTTGGACGGCAATCCTTTAATTTCCTACAAGCGTTATCCTCTAAACGCCCCACCACCCAACCCCATAACTCGCCAGCTTATATCAGAACCCTTACCAGTCGGTATACGAGCCATAGACGCGTTCTTAACAATAGGAAAGGGCCAAAGAATAGGTATTTTTTCTGGAAGTGGTGTTGGAAAATCAACTTTGATGGGTATGATAGCCCGCAATGCGGAGTCGGATGTGAACGTCATATGTTTAGTTGGAGAACGAGGAAGAGAAGTTAGAGAATTCATAGAAAGGGATTTGGGAAAAGGTATCAACAGATCCGTTGTTGTCGTCGCCACAAGCGACAAACCAGCACTTGTAAGGGTTAAAGCCATATTCACCGCCACTGCCATAGCCGAATATTTTCGGGATCAAGGCAAAAGCGTTTTACTAATGGTCGACTCCTTAACAAGGTTCGCACTCGCACAAAGAGAAGTCGGCCTTGCCATCGGAGAACCACCAGCAACACGAGGATACACACCAAGTGTTTTCGCGCTCTTTCCAAAGATACTTGAACGTGCGGGCAATTCGGACAAAGGTTCCATAACCGGAATATACACCATACTCGTCGAAGGCGATGACATCAACGAGCCTATCAGTGACACGGCACGGGGAATTTTGGATGGACACATCGTCCTGACAAGAGAGCTCGCCAACGCCAATCATTATCCAGCCATAGATGTGTTGAAAAGTGTTAGCAGAGTTATGCCTTCCATTGTTGACGACAAAACTTTAGAAAGCGCAACCTTACTTCGAGATCTCATGGCCACCTACGCATCTGTCAAAGATATGATAAGTGTTGGAGCTTATAAAACTGGCACGGATCCCAAAATAGATCGTGCCATAAAGTTTCACGACGACATTGAAAAATTCTTAAAACAATCCGTCGATGAAGAGGCAGAATTCGAAAACACGATAAAAAACATCCAATCACTGGCAGAATCCACCAAGATCACAAAATGAGTATACCAGGCCGGTGGTAGGTCCTACCATTAACCTCCACTTCGAGATAAGGCCAATTGCCATTTTTGTTCACACTTAAAAGCTTCATCTCATTGGAAGTGCGAACGTATGTATCCTCCGATTTTGTACCCGTTATGGTGGGATTCCACGCAAAACTCATACCTTCGGCTATCTGAAATGGAAAATGGGGAATTGCAACGTTTTCTCTCGTGTTGTAACCAGCTATGCCTCCTTGGTGATGAAGTTTCCATTCATCCGGATAACCGTGAGAAGAATACGACTTTTCTATTTCAAAAAATACTTGTGACATAGACCATTTGTTCAAAGTAGCATCCAAAATTTCAGAATCTATTCTGACATTCACTTCGTGTTGTTTTTCAAAAATTTCGTCCCTTTCAAATTCAACAGTGCGTGTTGCTGATATCACAAGTCCATACATCTTTGCGCACACCGACGCAAAACATTTTTTCCCAACTTTCACGTTTCTTACCAGATTGTGCCTGTACAAAGTGCGGCTTTCATCACCAAACACCAACACCAAAAGCACGTCAAGTCCCTCTTTGACAAGGTAAGACTCTATCACAGATTTTGCCTCTATTTCTGTCATACCCGGAGTTAAGGTCTTCATCGCACCTTCAATCGCTCTCGCGGTTTTTTCTCCAACTTCAGCATAACGCTTCTGCTCATATTCGCTTAACCTGATTCTCGTTCTGAGCATGAAATTGTTGAATTCCGGATCCTCCTCAAATAATAAATGCTTTCCATCGGCAATTTGATCCAACGTGTCATCCAATTTTGCAAACCAAGGGTACTCGACGACGGTAAAATTTTCCGGAAGTTCCTCACGCTTCAACCTTTCTGTTTCTGGATTTTTTGAAATAACGTAAGCCGCGTCTTTCGTTATCAAAACGGAAGCTACGCCAGTTCTATCACTCAAGGCAACGTAAGACCTGGCACCTGAAGTTATCCATGCAAAGTTGTCGATTCTCGATAACACAGCTCCATCCATTTTACGTTCTTCCATATATTGACGAATGATTTCCACCTTTCGAGAAACATCTTCTTCTCTTGTCATGCGAACTGTCACCTCTTAACGCGGTAAATGATTTTTCGTCATATTATACCTCTTCAACATTCACACACCTAAGTTCTTTTTTGTTTTTTTGCAAAGCAACATGAGCAATATTATTGTCCGCCCCCGTTTTGATCACCTTGCAGGAGATTTTTTAAAGGTTTCACTCCGGTCATCATCGTTAATCAAATGAATGTACCTGTTCTTTGCATCTTCAGCCAGTCGACTGAGTATCGCAGGTAAATCGCTGTTTGAAATGGCGCTTGATACTTCTTTAATCTGCATCAAAGGGTTTTCGAGTTTGTAAAATGGAGAAGAATTCGGCGTCAATTTCACGTACTCTTCAAGAGAATCATTCACATCATTTGAGATCTTTGAAAGAAGGTTGATGACGGTTCTTGAAAAAATCCTTTCGACTTCCTCCGACCTTTTTACCTTGTTGAGTTCCGAACGGTAAGGTTTGGTAAATTCTCTTTCCAAATGAACGTAACTGTACATTGTCATTTCAAATCCCCCTTTCAAAATTTTTTGCTTAAAATGTTAATCGCCACCATGACAGTGAGTACCGCTGTTTCACTGCGCAAAGTTCTGTTTCCCATTTTAACACTCATAAAGTGATTGGATTTAAATAAATTTTTTTCCTCTTCCGTAAACCCACCTTCTGGTCCAACTGCCACGACAACATCTTTATGCACCTCGGTAAGTTCACTTAAAGTCCATTTCCCCTTTACGTCGAGCATCCATCTCGTGGAATTTGGTGGAAACACGAAATCACTGAACCTTAGAATATTTGGCATATACAAAGCACCACATTGTTTCATGGCATCTCTGGCAATCAAGATGGCTTTCCTTAATTTCGACTCCGTTTCCAGCCTCGTGGTTCGCTTGGCGTTCATAAAAACAAGGCTGCACACTCCCAATTCCACGGCTTTTTCAATCAAAAAACGCGTCCTTTCCCATCGGACCGGAGAAAACACAACGTGAATTTTGGGAAATGATTTTTTCTGATCTTTGATCAATTTAACAACGGAGGCAGTGTCATCGTTTATCAACTTACCGAGAAACATCTTTCCGTTTCCATCAGTGAATTTGATCTCTGATCCCTTAGAAAATCTCATAACTTTAAGATGGCGCACTTCGTGTTCATCGAAGTGCGCCATGCCATCTTTCAAAGTCGCAAAAAAATAGTTTGACATTAAATTTCTTCTTTGCCTCCCATATAAGGTCTCAAAACTTTTGGTATTTCCACTTTTCCATCTTTCTTTTGGTAATTTTCAAGAATGGCAACAAGGGTTCTTCCAACGGCAAGACCCGATCCGTTTAAAGTGTGAACAAAAGCAAGGCTATTATCAGCTTTTCTGTAGCGTATGTTTGCGCGTCTCGCCTGATAATCTGTAACGTTGCTGCAAGAAGAGATCTCCTTATAAGCGCCGTAAGACGGCAACCACACTTCCAAATCGTAGGTTCGAGATGCGACAAAACCAAGATCTCCGGTGCAAAGCTCTATAACCCTGTAAGGAAGTTCGAGGTATTGAAGCACTTCCTCCGCTTCACGAGTCAAATTTTCAAGCGCTTCATAAGATTTTTCCGGAGTGGTGTACATGACGAGCTCAACTTTATCAAATTGATGCTGCCTGATCATACCTCTTATGTCTTTTCCATAACTGCCGGCTTCCCTACGATAACATGGCGTGTAAGCCACGTATTTAAACGGAAGTTCATTCTCATTCAAAATTTCTCCAGAGTGCATGGCCGAAAGTGGAACTTCGGCCGTTGGAATGAGAAAAAGATCATCAATCGTCGTGGAATACGATTCTTCCTCAAATTTTGGCAATTTCCCGGTGTTGATCATCGTTTGACGAGTTACAAGATGCGGAGGCATGACTTCCGTGTATCCATGTTTGGATGTGTGGAGATCGATCATGAAAGATATGAGGGCACGTTCCAACTGCGCCGCTTCTCTGTAAAGAATGGTAAATCTCGATCCCGAGAGCTTTGAAGCCCTCTCAAAGTCCAAAAGGCCTTTTTCAGGCCCAAGATCCCAATGAGCTCTTGGACTAAAATCAAATTTTCGCGGTTCTCCCCATTTTCTCACCTCAACATTTTCCGTTTCATCTTTTCCAACTGGAACTCTTTCATACGGAACATTTGGTATGTTTAAAAGTGTGTTTTTCATCTCCTTTTGGATTTCAGAGAGTTTCGTCTCTTCAACTTTAATCTCGTTCGACAGTTCCTTTCCATGGTTAAGGACGTCAACTACTCCACTTTCATTTTTTTCAGCTTTGTATTTGGCAATTTGCTTGGAGATGGAATTCCTCTCAGCTCGCATAGTGTTGAGCTTTGTTTTTATCCTTCGTGCTTCTTCGTCAAGCTCAAGTACTTTATCGATTTTTTCAGATAAAACACCCCGCCTACCGAGAAGCTCCTTGATTTTGTTCGGTTCGCTTCGTATGAGTTTTATGTCCAACAAAACTTACCACCCCCGTTTTGATAGAGTATACCATAGGAACGGGGAATGCGTGTCATTTTTGAGACAAGATCTCTCTCACGAATTTTTTTACAAAATCTGCTTCTTTTTGAGTTATTTTTCGATGAGCGTAACGAAGCTTTACAAAGATTTTGGTCAGCGTTCCAGATTCTTGCCTTCCAATTTTTTCTTTGAGCCAATTTCCAAACTCGTGAGGCGTCATAGAAGGATCTCCCACTTTTGCCCTGAGGACGCCGTAATAAAAAAGCACCGTTTCCCTTGGATTACCATCGTAATTCATGATGTTTTCCGATTCGTACACGGATACTTTCTCATTCTCTCCAAGCTTTTCTTCCTCATAGCCCGATGGCCTTGCAGCTTTTAAAATTTCAAAGATGACATAAACTATTATCACCGCCCCAATGATGACAAGGGCACTCAAAACTATTGGATTCCAAAGAAAATGTATTGGGTTCTTAACGTAAGGAATGAAATTTTTCATTGGACTACTCGGCAAAGTTTGCGTTGCTTCGTGGGCTATACGCGGTTGTGAACCGAATTGTTGAGACAAAGCAGCACCACGTGAAAGAGAACGATGGTTTATGAGTTTTGACATGTACATGAAGAGGAACAATAAGAACACACCAGATGCCACTGCCCATATAACAAAAATGAAAGTTTTGACTTCTGGCATTTTCACTTTTTCTTTCGTTAGAATCCTTCCTATCAGTAAAAGCACACCGATTATCGCCACTATTATCCCAATGGTATCTATTATCACATCGTAAATCCAAGTGGGTATCCTGGATATGGCTGGCATTGAAGAACGAAAATGAGGTCGCACACTTCCAGCTGGAACACCGGTAATACCATTTTTGACAACACGGTGAATCGGTGTGGAAACAGATGAAGTCGTCAAATGATTGAATGTGAAAAGGTCTCCTATGGGTGTAAAAGGCTTGAAAATGGTCCCGACAGAGAACAAAAGCACCGAAACCAATATGGCAGTTGCGATGAAAAGAAGCACCGTTTTTGACATCCTTTTATCGTTATATTTGGCGTTCAGAAACAGTGCGGAGATGAGTAAAATCACGAACCCAAAGGCCGCAATCAAATTGTCGTATTGCGACGCCATCCCGGCAATCGCACTTACAACTACAAGAGCAAGCGAGGTGTTCAAGGTACGCCTCAAATTGTGTGCAACAAAATAGCTTACAACATACAAAATGGCAAACAAAATGGTAGCCATCCCAAAAGGCGAAAGTGGAAGTGTGAACCATTTTGATAGTGAAAGCCAAAAATCGGCAAAAACGAATGATAACGGATTCCCACCGACAAAAATCCACAGATAGAATATGGATGAGAAAGTATACGGAATCAACCAAAGCAACCAAGAATTTCCGAATTTCTTAACGGTGGTGGAAAAAAACCACACAAACAGAAAGAGCAGCGGTAAAAAGGCCACACCGATTAACGGTATATGCATAACCCATGCCATGAGGATCACAAAAGCGATGAGCCAACTCGAGTTATAAAGTCTCCAACGGATTTCTTTCATAGCTTTTGATCACCTCGTCAACTGACTCGTTGTCCATCATAACATGAACCATCACACCGTTTTTGAGAAGCAACGCACTTTGATCTCTCAACCTTTTCACGTCCTGAGGCAAAATGGCAAATGTCCTGTACTTTTCATCGTAAGGCATTCGGAAACCGTAAGGCATAACGAAGGCTATCACACGCGCCACACGAGAACGCACCGTTAACAATTTTGGAACAACTCCATCGGTGAGGTAAAGAGATATCAAAATAACGGTGGCATTTCGTGAAACGTTGTACATATCCTTTAGAAGGTGATTTTCGAGTGAAACTTCGTCACTTGGATCATCTGTTCCGCTTGCCCTCGCTATCGCATCTAAGTACGGAATGTAATCATGTCTTGCCATCTGTGGCGAAACCTCATATACTTTGTCTGCAAGAACTTTGAGCGTTATCTGCATTCCTCGTTGTGTGAGATATTTGACAATCCCAGAGGCAGCCATAGAGGCGTACTCTTCGTAGTCTTTTCGTATCGATGACCAAACTTTTCTCGCGTACACTTCTTTTGGAAGGTTATAATCCACGTACATCCTGACGATCGATGACGCCGTGTATTCGTACTCCTTCACCATGAGCTTATCCAAGTGAGCACTGATTTTCCAATGAATTCTTTGAAAGGGTTCCCCACTATATTCATGAACACCAACTATGTGACTTGCATCTTCCAGGATTCTAAAGTCAGTTTTGCTTCCTTCGGTCGGATCCACAAGCACCGTTCTGAACTCTTCTAAAGGTAATATTTTTGGAAAAACTAAAACGTTGCGAACAAGCTCAAATCTTTTTTCAATTGAAAAAAGACTCAGAGCACTTTTAAGCGTGACTTTCACGTCGTGAAACTCGTGGACACCACGCGTCCTGAATCCCATTGCATATCCAACCTTCATTTTTTCTCCGGGATGCAGCATAGCTGAAACACGCTTTTCTCCATCAAAAGTGTAACCTTCTGCCGCAAAATCGTTCATCTCCACTTGCGAAAGTGTGAATCTCGATCTATTCTCGACGTACGTTTCACATTCCACACGCTCGTCTGTAAAAACCCTTGTGGGATGGACTTTTCCAAAAACGATTATCCCTTTCATTGCCTTTGTGGCTATAAAAAAATAAATCCACATTACGGCATCTAACGATGCGATGGCCAAGGTAAAGGGACCAAAACTCACAAAAACTATGAACACCGAAAAGACGGAAAAGACTATGAGAGGAGTGATATCATATTTCATCTTTTTTCATCACCGGAACAGGAATTGCCTCCACAATTTCGTCTATCACATCTTCTATTTTTCTAAGCCGGACCCTCGCTTCAGAAGTCAGTATAAGCCTGTGATAAAGAGTCTCTTTCACTATACCCTTTACATCATCTGGAATGACATAATCCCGTCCGTTCAACAGCGCACGGGCCATTGCACCTTTCATTAGGTTCAAAGAAGCCCTCGGACTTGCTCCAAGGTACAGATCCTTGTTACCTCTCGAGTGTTCAACGATAGAAACGATATATTCCTTTATCGTGTCATCCACGGTTACATCACGCACCGCGTTTCGAACAAAATTGGCTTCGTTCGGAGAAAGAACCGGCTTCACGTCCGTTATGGGATGATGATCCATTTGAGAAGTCAACATCTCTATCTCCATTTTATGCTCTGGGTATCCAACCTTTAAGATGAAGGCAAATCTGTCAAGTTGGGCTTCTGGAAGTGGAAAAGTACCTTCATATTCTATTGGATTTTGTGTGGCTATTACAAAAAAATTCTCACTGAGTTTGTGAGTGATTCCATCCACGGTTACTTGATTTTCTGCCATGGCTTCAAGAAGCGCTGATTGAGTTTTTGGAGTGGCGCGATTTATCTCGTCCGCCAAAAGCACATCAGTGAATATGGGACCTTCCTTGAATTCAAATTTCCCAGTTTCTTTATCGTACACCGATAAACCCGTTAAATCAGTGGGAAGAAGGTCGGGCGTGAATTGCACACGTCTGAATCTCAACCCGAGAGATATCGCAAGGGCTCTGGCAAGCACAGTTTTGCCAGTCCCCGGAACATCTTCCATGAGTACGTGCCCACTTATCATAAAAGCCACGATGAGTTTCTCAATAACATCGTCTTTCCCAAAAATGACGTGTGATATGTTGTCGACAATCTTTTTTTTCACATCTTCGATTTGCACAACTTCCACCTCCAAAAATAAAAAAGACTCCCTTAAAACTCAGGAGTCATCGGCAAACAGCTCTTGGCGAACTCCACCGCCTTTTCTACCATATTAACTCTATTTTTTGACGATTGAATAACATTATTTTTTCAAAACTCAAACAATCCAAAATCCACAGCCACAAATTGGGCTTTTCAGATCTTTTCACGATCGTGTGGGTAACATATTTTGAATAATAGCATGCTTTGACATTTTAGTACCGCTTTACAAGCGGTGAGTGTAATCTTTTTGAAGCCTTGTCAAAACTGATTCAGACGTTTTTTGGAGTCTTTGACCACACCGTCATCCTGAAAGTTCCGTAGGAACTATTCAGGACCTCCAAGCAACTAACAAGGTGGATCGAGATTCTGAATCAAGT
>WFSH01000225.1 GCA_015486145.1 Mesoaciditogaceae bacterium | reverse complement strand
GGTATTTTTCCACTGTGGTGATGTGTTCTTTCAATGAAAATCCAAATGTTTCTCCCGGTTGAGTCATGATGTTGGCAATTAAAATTTTGGGTTTGTTTTTCATCGACTCGTTCACACCGTCCACGAGTAAGTTTGGTATAATGCTTGTAAAGAGACTCCCGGGTCCTAAGATCACCGCATCACAACTTTTAAGAGCCTCTAAAACTTTTGGAAAAGGGTGTGCTGAACTGTTAAGCCTAATCTCGGATATGTGTGATCTTCTTTTTGCTATTTCCGCTTCGCCCACAACTTCTTCACCATTTTCCATTTTTGCGATCAGTCTAACAAAGTCCTCAGTTACCGGGAGAACTTTTCCTTCTATTGCGAGAATACTTGAGATCCTTTCGATAGCCGTCGCAAAACTTCCGGTGATTTTGGTCAAAGCGGCAATTATAAGATTACCCAAACTGTGATCTTTAAAGGTTTGTCCTTCAGTAAATCGATAAGCCATGATCTTTGACATGAGCGATTCATCTTCGGCTAAAGCTACTATGTTGTTTCTCAGATCACCAGGTGGTAGTACACTAAGCTCTTCACGAATCACTCCAGAACTCCCACCCTCATCGGTAACAGTTACGACCGCCGTTACTTCAAGATCAGGAAACAACTTTACACCTCTTAAAAGTGTGGAGAGCCCGGTTCCTCCTCCAAGTGCCACGATTTTCAAAAAATACCACCTCAATTGTAAAAGCTCTTGTCATTCAATTTCTATACTCAAAAAAATCCGTTGAATGTTCTCTTTATTCCACATTTCCCCTTCTTTCAAGTCTCTCGGTCATCTTGGCAATTCGATTTTTTAAGACCAACTTTTCGTGAACGTTGTTCAAGAGCATCATCAACAATATTCGATCGTAACCGTATTCTTCCACCATCTCGGAGTAATTCTCGAATTCCTCTTTTATGCTTTGTAGAGTTTCGTCAACCTCGTTTTGTGGATCAGTTGTTGTAAATTTGTACTTCCGATTCCCCAACTCGAACGTCACAGTTCTTCTCATCTTGTACACTCCCTTCAATTTTTTGTGTACTCATCAAAGATTTTTCAAGTTTTTTGAGCAGTGCATCCACTCTCGCACTTTGAGATTGCAACATGGCGCGAAGCTCGGAATTCTCAATTTTCAGCCTTTCCACTTCTTTTCTTGATTCTTCGAGCTCTTTTTTTGATTTTTTCTGCTGTTCAAGTAGAGCCTCGATGAGGCTTTCCAACTTGCTTAGTTCGTCGTTCACTTTTGGAATCCTCCCTGTTGCAATTTTATTTTAATACTTTTTGGTGAAACTTGTTTCCTCATTTGTGGATTTGAAAAACCCTCATCATATCGCTTTACGGAAACCCAAACTGGTTGAAAAGAATTTCATTCAAATTATACACTTTTTAACCTATCTTGAAGTATGAACTTGAAAATGCTGATTCTCTTTAATACAACCGAGAAAGAAATTCAAAACTTTTCACCACGATAAAAAATACAGTCACTTCAAAAGTTCTTAACGTTGTTTGATGGCGTTATGTAAAAATTTTTTCAAATGGATCAAAAGTGATATTAAAGGGTGTATAATTAGAAAGCTTAACTCAATTGAAAGGGGGAACAGAAAGTGAGGAAGGTTTCTTTCACAGTAGTGCTCTTTTTGTTGATCGCTACAGCTTTCGCATTTGCACAAATAACAGTCAACGTTAATCCTCAAACGATTCCACCACAGGCGCCGTTCGTTGTGGCGGTGAGTTCAGATCTTAACAACATTCTTTCGGTAACTGCGAGCTTTGATGGAACGACTTTAACAAAGCCTGGGGTTCCGGCAACTTTTAGATTTTATGCTCCGTCTTTGCCGTTTTGGCAAAACAAAATAGCAACCACGGTACATGTTACAGTTTTGACCAAGGGGGGAAAATATCCCAAAAGCATTCCCATTTACATTTCCAACCATGCAAATCCCGTTATCATCATGACTCCTGAGATGAAGATCAGGAAGGCCTCTTTCAGCGGAACTGC
>WFSH01000224.1 GCA_015486145.1 Mesoaciditogaceae bacterium | reverse complement strand
TATGTTTTACTACTTGAAAAAGAGTAAAACTCTGGGCTTTCTAAAAGTTTTTTATTTATTTCCGGTTTTGGTTCCTGGCGTCATTCTTGCTATTGTATGGAATTTAATGTTAAACAGTCAATATGGGGTGTTCAATTTCTTCCTTCACTTAGTGGGATTAAATGGTCCAAATTGGTTGGAGAGTACGTATTGGACAAAGCCAGCTATTGTGTTAGTTGGTTTGTGGTATATAGGAATGAGCATGATAATCTATATTGCGGCTTTAAACGATGTTCCCAAAGAACTCTATGAAGTTGCCGATTTGGACGGTGCTAAATGGTGGACAAAGTTATCGAAGATAACAGTTCCCATGATTTCTCCAGCGGTTTTGTTCAACATAATAACCGGTATGATATCGATCATTCAGCTTTTTGACCTTCCATACATTTTGACAAGTGGAGGTCCTTCCTATTCCAGCTATACATGGGCAATGCAAATATACGACAATGCATTCACGTATATGAACATGGGGTATGCATCTGCATCTGCTTGGTTGCTATTTTTGATCACCTTTGGTCTTACCATTTTGATATTCATTCTGAGCAAGAACAAAATTTACTATGGAGGAGAAGGTTAGAATGAAACTGAGTATTCGAAAAATCGTAGTCGCTCTTGTTCTAATAACACTTGCGGCCATCTTTGCTTTTCCTTTCTATTGGATGGTGATAACATCTCTTGAGCCTTTAAAAGATTTTATGAAACTTCCAATCGTGTTCTTTCCGAGACATTTTCTTTTTCAAAATTATGAAAAAGCCGTTTTTTATATACCCTTTTTTAAGTATTTTCTAAACACAAGTTGGATCGCAATTATGTCTACCGTGGGTGCAACGCTGACTTCTTCGTTTGTGGCGTACGGTTTTTCAAAGATAAAATGGCCGATGAGAGACTTGATATTTATGATCACGTTGGCAACCATGATGATCCCGTTCGTTGTACTTATGATACCGCTGTACATAGAGTTCAAAAAATTTGGGTGGATTGGGAGTTTCAAACCATTGTGGGTCCCAGCTTGGTTTGGAAGCGCATGGAGCATATTCTTTTTGAGACAATTTTACATGACGGTTCCATCTGAGCTAATCGACGCGGCAAAAGTTGATGGTGCTTCTCATCTTAAAATTTGGTTTAAGATCATGCTCCCGTTGACAAAACCAGCTTTATCTGTTGTTGCATTGTTTAACTTTATTTGGTCGTGGCAAGCTTTTTTGCAGCCTTTGGTTTTTCTCAACAATAAAAACATGTACACGTTAACACTTGGATTGGCTTCATTCCAGCAAAGACACGGCGGAGTAGAGTGGAATCTTTTGATGGCTGCTGCCACTTTGGCAACTATTCCAATATTGGTGATTTTCATATTCATGAACAGATATTTAATAGAAGGTATACATATAACCTCAGGCTTGAAAGGATGATGATCGTATGCAAAGCGTGAATTTCAACATCTCCTTAAGCGATCAATTTTCTACCAAAATCTTTCATCTTGATATCAGAGAGGGAACAAATAAAATCTTTTTAACTCTTGCTTCTGAAAATGTGGGAATAATTAAAAATGAACTGAAAATTCTAATTTATGATTCTTGTGAAGAGTTCAGAGGCTGGATGGATCAAGAAAATCGAGAACTTCTTGTAGCCTTAAAAGAAGCAAGTGTTAACGGAGTAAAGGGATACATTCCTTCTGGAAAATGGATGATGTTGATTGAAGTGGGAACGGTTTCCTACAGTTCAAAATACATGATTGAGGCAAATTTTCAAAATGAAAAGATCCATGAAAATTGGTACGTGGGGGAGTTACACACTCACACAACAAGAAGTGACGGAGTTATGACTTTGAATGAATTGGCAATCGAAGCAAAGAAACATGAATTGGACTTTTTGTTTATCACCGACCACGATATCCCATTTTGCGTGGATGGTGAATCGATTGACGACGATCTGAAACTATTCCCAGGTGTTGAAATAACTTCTTATAAAGGACATGCGCTGGCTCTCGGAATCGAAAGACACATAAATCCTCAGTTAATGGCTGAGACTCCGGATCTTTCATCAAAATTAGTAAGAAGTGAAGGTGGGATCTTTGGAATAGCACATCCTTTTTTCCCACCAAGTCCTTACTGTAGTGGATGCAAATGGAGCTATGAATTATCACCAACAAACGTAGATTTTTTAGAATTATGGAACAGTGGAGGCACAGGTTCTTTTTTGCCTGGTTTTAATTTAGCCGCTTTATCTTCATGGGTAGGATTCTTAAATGAGGGATTTAAAATATGTGCAACTTCTGGAGGAGATATTCATAGTGTCAAAGATTTCAACGATCTTTGGCTTCCATTCCATGTTCGAGCAACTAATCTGTCACTTAAGTCAATTATTTGCTCCATAAAAGCCGGGAAATGCTATGCCTCCAGAGGAAAATTTTCTTTTGAAATTCTTCATAAAGATAAGAAACACTATTCCGGAGACACCGTCAACGTGTCTAAAGATGATTCTGTAGAAATAATGGCGAATTCTGAAACAGCCGATAAAATTTTGTTGCTAACTTCTGCTGGAGTGATGGATTTTGATAGTTCTTCCTTTGATAAGAAATTCCAAGTTCAAGATGTTAGATGGTTAAGCATTTTGGCTTTACGCCGCGAGACAATCGTTGGCTTTTCAAATCCCATTTTTTTACGCAATGATAAATGAATTGATTCTCTTCATTTTTGTGTTGGTAAAAGCATTGCGAAAAAGTGATAGATTCTTTGACAAATCAAAATAAAAATGGTAGAGCATGCATCATTAATCCTTTGAAAATACTTTATCATCAAATAGAAATTAAAACTCACCCTCGAAGTACTGTCAGGACATATGAACTCATTGTTTTTTGATTTCGTAGGGGCAATTCATGAATCGCCCGTACAAACAGAAATAAATGCCGAATATTCTCAACAACGTAGGGGCATGGAATATCACGAAAATTTGTCATCATATCCAACACGTAGGGGCACGGCATGCCGTGCCCGTACACGTGCTCCAATAAACGTCTGAATCAGTTTTGACAAGGCTTCAAAAAGATTACACTCACCGCTTGTAAAGCGGTACTAAAATGTCAAAGAATGTGTTATTCGAAAATGTTATCCATACGATCGTGAAGAGAT
>WFSH01000223.1 GCA_015486145.1 Mesoaciditogaceae bacterium | reverse complement strand
GGAAAACTCTTCAGCGAGATCATCTTCGTCGGTTCAAATCCCCAAATTGATGTTGGAAAATTTTTAAGGGACATTCACCCAAACAGAGGCCCCGTTGGGGGGTTGGAAACCGCTTTGATAAACTCAAAATATGAATCGATCTTCTTAATAGCATGCGATATGCCGTTCGTTTCTTTCGAGGTCGTCAAAAGCATGATCGAAGTCAGAGATGAATATTCGATCTTGTGTCCGCTGGTGGAAAACATTTACCAAGTGACCCATGCCATTTACTCAAAATCGGTCTTTCCAGCGGTTATAAAAGAACTCAAAAGGGAAAAACCATCTCTCACACACATCGTTTTGCACACACCCAACACGTTGTTTTTGGATGAAAATCATTTCAAACATTTGGAAAGATACAGAGAGAGTTTCAAAAATTTCAATTTCAAAAGTGAAATAAAGCTTTACAACACTGAAAATCCCGCCTAAAAGGCGGGAAAAATAAAAACAGAAACAAGAAATGCCTTTTCACTTCAAAAATTTCTCCAAGGCCTCTTCTAACGTTGGTTTTCCTATCTCTTCGAGCTCATATTTTGCCCTCACCCACGGTTTTTCGATCTTCATGACTCTTGTGAGATCTATAGGTGTTCCTATAACCACGAGCTCGGCATCAGATCTGTTTATGGTCTCTTCGAGTTCTTTTGTTTGCTTCTCACCGTATCCCATGGCCGGGAGTATTTCAGAAAGATGGTTGTATTTTTTGTAGGTATCGATTATAGAGCCAACGGCAAACGGTCTTGGATCGATAATTTCCTTGGCTCCAAATTTCGTGGCGGCCACATATCCCGCTCCGTACTTCATGCCACCGTGGGTAAGCGTTGGTCCATCTTCAACGACGAGCACACGCTTTCCCTTTATCTTCTCCCAATTTTCCACAAAAATTGGAGAAGCGGCGTCAACTATCATGGCAGTTGGATTGTATGCCATGACACTTTTTCTAACTTCCTCAACATTTTCCGGAAGCGCCGTCTCTTCCTTGTTTATCACCACAACGTCTGCTGACAAGAGATTGACAAGTCCAGGGTAATAGGTTTTTTCATGGCCGGGTCTGTGTGGATCTGCGACGGTGATGAGTAAATCTGGCTTGTAAAATGAGAAATCGTTATTTCCACCATCCCACAAGATCACATCTGGGTTCTCAGATTCGGCTTCTCTCAATATGGCTTCGTAATCCACTCCCGCATAGATAACGCTGCCACGGTCAATGTGTGGTTCGTATTCTTCACGTTCCTCTATTGTGCAGTCGTAACGGTCCAGATCTTCGTAAGTGGCAAACCTTTGAACTTTTTGTTTTACGAGGTCACCGTAGGGCATCGGATGACGAATGGAAATGACTTTTTTACCGTGAGCCCTCAAAATGTCAAGCACCCTTCGTGTGGTTTGGCTTTTCCCAGATCCGGTTCTAACCGCACAGATCGCAATGATGGGTTTTGTGGACTTCACCATGGTGTGCATAGTGCCCATCAATTTGAAATCCGCTCCGGCAGCTATCGCCTGGGATGCACGTTCCATAACGTATTGATGTGGAAGATCGCTGTAAGACAGCACAACTTCATCGATTGAATACTTCTTCACCATTTCCGACATCTCATCTTCAGGATATATCGGTATTCCCTCTGGATAAAGTTTTCCAGCGAGCTCTTTTGGATATTTTCTCCCCGCTATATCCGGTATTTGAGTTGCCGTGAATGCCACAACTTCGTATTCCTCGTTGTCTCTGAAATAAGTGTTGAAGTTGTGAAAATCCCTTCCCGCAGCTCCGAGTATCAAAACACGCTTCCTCATTTCACCACCTCCGACTTTTCTGTATACGTACAGTATATCAACAATGGATTCCAAAACAAAGATTAGCATACTCACGCATACTTACGCATACTCACGCATAAAAAAGCTTATACAAGTTAATCAGTTTTAACGCACGATCAGCCGCTTTTATCGCTTTTTATCGTGTTTTTCGAGTTTACAGCGTTCAAAATCTTGGCATGGCTTCTTTCACACCTGAGTGGTATAATATTCTTCGTAGTTTTGAAATAAAAATACCAAAAAATTTTTACCGCGGAGGTGCCAGCATGAAAGTTTGGTTGAAGATCCTTTTAGTTGCCATAGTTGTGGGAGCAATATTAGCTTCGCTTGCCGGTGTAATTTATCTAAAACGCGTCAACGTTGAAAATGCATTGAATCGGACCAATTCTGCCATAACTCAGATGAAGAAAGAGCATGATTTGACCTTAAAAGTGGCTGATTTGCGCTACACCTCTACTTATGCATTGTCAATTTTGAATCTTGGTGTTTTCAGCAACAACGCTTCCACTTTGAATGTTCAAAGAAAAGCCTTTAACGATCAAATTTCAAAGGCGATTGAAATGTCAAACGCCCTCACGAATTCTAACATTATAAGAGAAATAAAGAAAAATTTAGAGGCCTTAAAAACCAACGGTAACATCGTGCTTTCTCAAACAGCCTCTCTCATAAAAGATAAAGAGAAATTGCAAGCACAAAGGCAGAAAGCGTCGAACTACCAAACAGAATTGATAAAAATTCAAGGAGAAATCGGTAAACTCTTCAGCTTTAACGAGAAGCTCTACAATTCCATATCGGCAAGTTACACCAACATTTCTTCCAAAGCAAATGGATTGAGTTCGCTCTCGGGGAGCAAATTGAAAGCCGCGCAAAGCAAAATAGCATCTGAAGTTCACGCACTTCCGATAGGCAAAACGAGCATAACAGACTTGGAACATTTGCTGACTGATTTTGCGGGAATTGCTGGAGTTTCTCAGGCACAAAACGCCATCACATCCATGAAATTATCCGTTAGGCAAATAAGGCTTGCCAGCAATCAAACCGACATAGATAACCAAATTCAAAACCTTAAAGTGTACGTTCAAAATTACAGAATGGTTCTTGGTATGGGACTTCTCAACTACGCGGACGTGACGTACGGAAACATCCTTTTGAAT
>WFSH01000222.1 GCA_015486145.1 Mesoaciditogaceae bacterium | reverse complement strand
CAACGACAAAATGCAGAATATACAAATGTTGCAAAGAAAGGGAAATGGAATTTTGCGGATATTGTGAACTATTTCCATGTGAACTGCATTATTCAAAAAATGCGGCGATTTATTCGGTAACTTTTCTTGACTGGAAAAGAAATCAAAATTCGGGTGAGTGAGTTCAAAGGAGTGACGTACATGAGAAAAGGAGAAATTTTAGAACAAGCGAGAGAAATAAACGACCTAAAAAAAGGGCCTGATGAGATTACATCGTAGTATCTTCAAAAACATGTTGAGGAAGTCCATTGAAGACGTTACCTGCGTCTTTGAAAAGAGAACCACACGAGTTTCCATCTGCCCTTATGTATGTTTTCAGATTTGAAGTTGTAGGAATGATTTTTTAGCAATTTCTTGACATAACCGATTTTGCAATTGCTATGTTTTTATTCTATCGTTTTCGTCGTTAAATTGCTGAACTTTGCCACGAAAAAATGAATGATGTAACATCTTCTCCATTTTCATGCTTAAAGCAAAGGCTGAAACGTGATTCGATTGCTTGACTTTTCACGATTAGTGTATTATACTCTTAATACACTGTTACACTCGGAGGAAGAAAATTGAATGATAAAGGAAAATTGGAAATATTCATCAATCCATCATCCGGCGTACCAATATACATTCAAATAGCGGATGCCATTAAATATGCCATAGCAACCGGCATTTTGAGAGATGGAGAACAACTGCCAGCAGTAAGAGACATGGCTTATCAAATCACGACAAATCCCAACACAGTTGCAAAAGCGTATCAAAAACTGATAAAGGATGGGTTGGCAGAAGTTAGGAGAGGAATAGGAACTTTTGTTCTAAAAAGAAAAGAAAGTCCCCAAAATGTCGAAAAACTAAAACATATCGTTTGCACGCTTGTGAAAGAAGCCAAAAAACTTGGAGTTTCAGAAGATGATATTGTGAAAATGATCAAGGAGGAGATGAACGGTGGAGTACGCAATCGAAGTAAAAAAGCTTAAAAAATCGTACGGCAAGAACGTTGCGCTGAGTGGGATTTCGTTCAACGTAAAAAAAGGCAGCGTCATGGGATTTTTGGGGAGAAACGGTGCTGGTAAGACCACGACGATCAGAATATTGATGGGATTGTTGAAAAAAGATGACGGCGAAGTAAGAGTTGCAAACGAGGAGCTTAAGGGCGATCTTTCACAACTAAGGATGAAAATTGGTTACATGCCGGAAAACTTCTCACTTTACCTTGATATGACGGGGCGTGAAGCTTTGAAATTCAATTCAAAATTCTTCAAGAAAATGAATGAAGAAAAAGTTTTGGAGTACTCCAAAGCATTCAAATTGGATCTCAGAAAAAAAATCAAATCCCTTTCCAAAGGAATGAAACAAGCCATGAGTTTTGTGGTTGCAACGAGTACCGATCCTGAAATACTCATTCTTGACGAGCCTTTGTCTGGACTTGATCCGGTTATGAGAGGAAAAATGCTTAAATTCATTTCTAAAGAATGCGCCAACAACGGTGCAACGATCTTCTATTCTTCTCACATACTTGAAGATGTTGAAAAAATAGCAGATACCGTATGCATTATCGATGAAGGGAAAGACGTATTTGCGGGAGAACTCGATGAGATCAAAGAGAAGAGGAAAAAAATAGTGGTGACTTTCAAGGAAAACGAAAAGGAAGTTACTGTAGAGGAACTCGAAAACTTGAATGGGATTTTAAAAGCAGAGAGAAGTGGTCACGGATTTGTCCTTGACATTTACGGAAACATCGACGAAATTTTGTCCCACCTTGAGAATATGAAGACTGAATCAGTTGAAGTGCTTGATATGAATTTAAACGATATATTCATGGATTTGGTGGAAGGAGATGAAGAGAAATGAGAGCCATAATTTGGAAAGATCTCAAAGAACGCAGATGGATAATTTTAGCAGTCATGTTGATTTTTGTTGGAATAGCTTTTATGACATTTGGTATGTATCATACCACCATAAATTCATACAAAGCCCTTTTAGAAAAACCGTCTAACTTATCTCCTGCCCAAATAGATTCTATGAAAAAGAGCATAATTTTGATGAAAAATTTTGGATATTACATGCTTACTTCATGGTACGAGGGGCTTGGTATTTTCATCATGATATTTTTCTTCGCGGTGTTGGGAGAGAGTATTTTTGGAAAAGAAAACAAAAAAACGCTGGATTTTCTTTTCACAAGACCGATATCCTACGGAAAGATTCTAATCTCAAAATTCATTGCCGGCTTTATCGCCATTACATTGGGAATCGTTGTACCTCTTATCGCTGTACCTATAATATCATCTATTTCGGGGAAAAAGATCGATATGATGATTTTTCTTCACGCTCTTGTGCCTTATATTATCGGTTTTTTAGCCCTATTTGCGATCACGGTTTTTATCTCCATTTTAACTCGATTCAAAAGATGGATCAGCGCTTTGATATCCATTGGGTTTTTCATACTTTGGAGTAGTTTCAAGGACATTTTTCATCAGGCTTGGGCAAAGTCCATAGATTTCAACACGCTGTTTCTCAACGTAAAAGCGTACATGGCTGGCAACTTTGGGGGATATTTGCCATTCACAATCGGAATCGGCATTATAGTGATCATGATCGTATCGTCTTGGTTTCTGATCGAAAAGAAAAGCATGCTGTGAAGATGTAAGAAACAAAGTCAAAGAAATCCTCATGAGAGTTGTCGCATTGGATTTGATCTTGTTGGCAATTAATTTGTTTCAAGATTGACTGCTTCACCTGTTAACAAATAAAACCGAAGCTCAAAGGTGAAAAACAAATAAAAATTTACGGAGAAGTGCTTTACCATTTTCCTAAATTTAAAGGCTGGTGATTGAAATGAAGTATTTGTTGCCACCAATACCAGAACAAATAGCACGCCCACTTTTTGTAATAGGAATGATTTCAGTATTCATAATGGCTATAATGATTGTTAAAAAGAACAAAAAGGAAGGCAAGAACATGAAAGAATTTTTTAGAGAAATTTCTAAAAATATGCCTCTCCCACGTATTTTGATCGCAATCGCAGTAGGCGTAGTCATTTTCCTGATCCTATTGTCCAACAATTCTCATTGAAGGTGGTGTAGAAACAAAATGAATGAAATCAAAGCTATAATGTGGAAAGATATTCGCCAACTTACTATTGGAAAAAAAATCATATATTCTATATTTTTAATCATTTTTGTACTTTTCCTATTTGGAACTCAGCTTTTAAAAGCGAAAAACGTTTCTGAAAATATTGTAACCATGGTGTTTTTGTCTTTAACATCTAACATTTTCTTTTTGAGTATGCTCTACCTTACGGGACAGATTTTTCGTGATGAGAGGAAAGAAAGAACGCTTCCAACGTTGCTTGCCGCTCCGTTGAATGTGAAAAACATGTTTTTAGCGAAGTTTTTCGTGACTTTTATCTTCTCGTGTTTTATGGAATTTATCATCGTTGTAATTTCACTCGTTTTTTTCTTTTTTTCTGAGGATCCTTTTCCGACAATAGAAATTATTGTTATTTCTTTAGTAACTATCCCGATCGTTGGCTTCGATACAATAGAATTAGTTGGGTTACTCTATATACTGATCAGCGATTTGAATTTTGCTCAAGTAGTTTCAATGATCATATTCGTCGCTGTTATGGTCTTTTCATATTCGCATTTCAATGATTTGGTGAATTTCTCTCTATTTATAACTTTGATCGGTGTTGGAGTTGCATTCTTGTTATATTTCGTTATTGGCAAAATCGATAAAGAAAAGATAATGGGGATTTTATCCTGAAGATGTATCCAGTTCAAAAAAATAATCATTGTGGTTAAGGGAAAAATCAAAAGTCATTAACAACTGTCGATTCAACCATGATTAAGCCTTGTTTGAAACATAGAGTTCATCTTCAGAGAAAACGTCATAAGTATGTCGACAAGAATGCATCTTTGACTATGACTACGAATGGAACCTGATTCAACTATGTGATTGATTCTTTGAAAACGAGTGGATATGTCCTCCTGGATAAAGCATATGATTCGAATGAGATATATCATTTTATTCTTAATCGTACACCTGTCATTCCTGTCATAGACATTAATCCGAGAAAAGGTTCTTCCAAATCAAAGTGACCTTATCCAATGTTTCTAATGGTCTTGCTAAGAATAAAAAGTTGGTGGTCTCTTTTTGAACTTTGAATTTTTGAACAAACTCCAAAATCTTTGAAGATCACCTTATAGAAAAATATTGGAACTTAAATCTTTCAAAAGTTGATAAATGTAAAGACTGTGAATTCCGATATGGATGCTTTGATTGTCGAGCTGTAGAAAAAGAATTGAGTGGAAATATTTATGGAAAGGAACTTTGTTTATTGAATTCCATTAACATCAAAAAGGAGTGGTGTAATGACAGCTAAAAGTATGTTATTACTTATTTTGCTTCTTTCAGCGCTCTCGTTCTTGATATTGCTCAAATCTCGTACAGCCGAAGGAAGAAATAAAGTCAAAGAAATCCTCATGAGAGTTGTCGCATTAGCTTTGATCTTGTTGGCAATTAATTTGTTTCAAGATTGGTTAATGCACAAACTATAATAAATTGAGTCGTGCGTAGGTAAGTGATGAACAGGGAGGAAAATACATGTCAACAATAATAGAAACTCATGAGTTGGTAAAAACGTATCACGATGGCACGCAAGCCTTAAAAGGTATAAATTTGAACGTTGAAGAAGGTGAAATTATAGGTCTCATAGGTCCAAACGGAGCTGGAAAAACAACGTTCATCAATCTCATTCTTGGGCTTCTTAAACCAACATCTGGAATTGTTAAAGTTTGGAACCAAGATTCTTATACACTTTCAAAAGTGCAAAGGGAGAAGATTGGGTTCCTTCTTAGTGAAAGAGGCTTATATAGAGATTTAACCGTTGAAGAGAACCTGATTTTTTGGTCTATGCTGTATGAGATGGAAACGAATCATATCGAAAAGTACCTAAAAAAATGGAATTTATGGGAAAAAAGAAAAAAAAGAGTGAAAGAACTTTCAAGTGGAATGCAACAAAAATTAGCCGTGGTACGTGTCATGCTTACAGAGCCATCACTAATAATTATGGATGAACCAACTTCCAATTTGGATCCTCTTGTTCGAAAAGAAGTTGTCGATATGCTGAAAGCTCTTCCGAGATCAGGAAAGACGATATTCATAACGTCCCACGATCTCTTCGATGTCGAAAGACTATGCACGCGAATCGCTTTGCTGCGCAAGGGGAAAATAATCGTCAACGGCTCGTTGGAAGAGATAAAGAGAGAGCTTGGTATTGAAAGAAACGTCAAGGTGGAAATTTCTGGAGAGATCAACGACGTTGTAAAGAAAAGCATTACGGATAAGTTTAACGCAAAAATGCAGGACGGTCACATAATTTTCTCAAAAGATTTTGTCAATACGAAAAAGGTCGTGAAATTTCTGGTAGAAAATGGAATCAACGTCGAAAGGGTCGAAGAAGAACGCGTAAGCCTCGAGGATCTGTACGCCCGAGTAATCAAGGAGGATGAAGAATGAACGAGATCAAAGCGATGATGTGGAAAGATATGCGATAACATTTTACGAAAGAAGTTGTTGCTCTATATGACTGCCGTGGTAGTATATGGTCGTTGCCAACACGTTGTTCTTTGCAAAAGGGAAAAATTCGAATCTCGGAGTGATTTTCAATTTTCTTTTCCTCTCATCCATAGCTGTGATATTCATCCTCGGAGTCATGTTCATAAGCGATGTCATCTTCCGAAATGAAAGAAACGATTTTACGCTTTCCTCCCTGTTGGCCGGGCCTATGACCATCAAAGACATCTTCTTCGCCAAGTCGGTGATCACTTTCACGATCACGTACGTATTCACAGTGGTATCTTTTGTATCCTTCATGATCTTCATCCTTTACGAAAAGGCTCCTCTTCCGAACATTCAGATAAGTTTAACAGCTTTAGTGACGATTCCAATTTGGGGATTTGTGATAACAGAAACGATAGGATTACTCTATCTCCTCATCACAAAGATCCAATATGTCCAAATGATAACCATGTTGTTCTTGCTATTCTCATCTATGGAATTTCTCAATCACCCGCTGAAAATGTCTCGGTTCCCATTTATCTGGACAATTGGAGGTATTGGAGTTGCTGTGCTTTTGTATTTTGCCATTTCAAAAATAGATAAAGAGAGAGTAATGAGAGTTTTGCTTTAAAAACATGGCAAGTGGAAAGTCCAATAAAAAAGGAGATTTAAGATGGAAATCGTTAATCAACAT
>WFSH01000221.1 GCA_015486145.1 Mesoaciditogaceae bacterium | reverse complement strand
CTAAACAAGTTGGTTGAATATGCCAAAAAGTTGGGTGAATATGTGGGCATTCAAGTTAAACTCCCCAGCGTAGAACCAACAAAATCCACCAGATATAGCCGCATTGAAAAACACGTGTTGTGATGCTCAAAAAAGCCAAAAGGAAGAGAGAATATGACCAATAAAAACTTAAAGAGCTCAAATCCATCGCTGAAAAATACCACGATTGGGAAAAGCAAAGCAACAAAATTAATCAGTGAAGAAGTGGATCAAAGACTTTTTGACTTTTTACAATCAGCGGAGCTGTCTTATAATAAGAAGTCTGCCCCCGAAAACGGGGGAAGTGGCGGCGGAGCCGGCGTAGGGGGCGCAGTTATCATATCAATCCACCCCGTCAACTAACGTTGTTCGCGGCTTCGTCTTGGTCGAAAAAGCGAAAGAAACATTGCAACTATGCAATTTTGCTCCCCTCTCATACTGTGGTAGGGGAATAAAGAAATGGTTTCCGGAAGCATCAGCGGAACTGGCAAAAGGTGAAAAACGTTTCAGGACTTTAATCTCAAGAGAGTGTTGTAGAGAAACACAGAGAAGCTATCATTTTGAAAAGCTTGACGGTTATTCTAACAGGTACTCAATAACTCACGTTGTGTGTTGATGTTAAGTAATTAACAAAGTGCTGATAAAAACAGAAAATAATAACTTGTTCAACCGTTTTTCTTGGGACTTCGACCTTTGCCGTGGGGCCGCGAAGAAAGGGGAAGTTGCTGTGCCAAAAATAAAACCTTTTGAAGATCATTCTTCAAAGTATGAAATTTGGTTTGAGAGGAACAAATTTGCCTATGAATCAGAACTCATAGCAGTAAAATCTTTGTTACCCCAAAAAGGGAAGGGCCTGGAAATCGGCGTAGGAAGTGGCCGATTTGCAGCACCATTGGGGATCAAAATGGGAGTTGAGCCGTCGAACAAGATGAAAGAAATTGCTGAGAAGAGAGGCATACAAGTCATCAAAGGTGTGGCTGAAAAACTTCCTTTTGATAATTTTCAATTTGATTTTGTTTTAATGGTAACTACGATTTGTTTTGTAGATGATATTAAACAAGCCTTGAAAGAGGCATATAGAGTTCTTAGAAACGGTGGTTCTCTATTGATTGGATTTATTGATAAAGATAGTCAAATTGGGAAAATCTACCAAATGTATAAAGAAAAAAGTGTCTTCTACAAAGAAGCAAATTTTTATTCAACAGATGAAGTTGTTTCAATTTTGAAAGAGGTTGGGTTTAAAAACTTTAATTTTGTTCAAACCATATTTCATAGGTTAAACGAAGTGAAAGGTATTGAAGAGATCAAGGATGGATATGGGGAGGGTTCATTCGTTGTGATAAGGAGCACGAAATAGGGGTCGGGTCTTGAAATGCAAGTAGGGGCACGGCATGCCGTGCCCGTACAGAAACGAAGACCATATCCACACAGAAAAAACGAGATCTGGTTTTGAAATGTATAAATCAGTGAACAGTAAATAGTAAGTAGTAAACAGGATAAGTGATCGGTGAATCAGTGATGAGTGAGAAGTAAGTAGTGAGTAGTAATGAGTAATCTGTGAGCGGTGAGAAGTGAGTGGTAAACAGTGAGAGCGTTTGCCACAAGTATGATCTTTGGATTTATCTTTTGAATTATTTCCACGAGAAGATCGAACTGCTTTTTTCCAAAAGCGTTTAATCTCGGTGAGTTGTGGAGATATCTAAAAAAATTGGGCTTCCATTTTATCCCAATTAGCGGAATACTTAATTTCTATTTTTTACTCAAATGTATAAAAATCGAGAGTACACAAAATTCAATTTAAACTTTTTAAAATCTGCTCTATTTCAGAATATATTGGCTCTTTTCCAGGATCTTCAGAAATCCACATGTACGCGATTTCGCCTTTTTTGTTTAGGACAAATACGGATCTTTTTGCAACTGAATATCCTTTTATCCCAGCGAAATTCTCATGGAGACCACCGTAATTCTTTGAAACTTTTCTCTCAAAATCGCAAAGTATTGGAAAATTAAGCATGTTTTGCTGTGCAAAAGCCTTATTTGCAAAAGGTCCATCTACACTTATTCCGATGATTTGGGCGTTAAATTGGTTGAATTTAGAAAGACTATCTCTGAACGTGCACATTTCTTTTTGGCAAACACTTGTGAAAGCACCTGGATAAAAGGCTAAAATGACGGGCTTTTCATTGAATTCACCCAAGGTTCTTAGTTTAAGATCGATATCGTAAAGTTCAAAGTCAGGAGCTTTTTCTCCAACTTTCAACATCTTAACACCTCCATTTAGAAGTTAAAATTCACAATTTTAAATACGTTTTTGCACTAATAATATTTACGATTTATCTCCTCTAAAAATATCTTGCGGCAAGCTTGGAAGTATTCGCTCTACTCCAGTAAAAGGTCTGGGGTCTGTCCACTTTTGGAGCATCCTGGATCTATCACTATCAACTTTCCGAAAAGAACATTTCCAATCGCCATGGTAGCTAACACCACCATGACAAAAATGAGTAAAATTCTTTTCATTTTGATCCTCCTTTTAAGTTTTTTTGGTAAATTTCCAGAAAACTCTTGGCACAATCGCTTTAGGATAGAACCAACAATCTCCATAAATCAGGAGTTTTCGCTTTCTGTGGATGTCTGAAATGCTTTTGATGTAGAGAGCAAAAAACATCGCTTTTGTTAAAGAGAAACTGGTATAAAATGCATATGACATTCCGCTAAATATCGTGGGTAATGTGTTTGTATTATACCGTACGCTGGTGCTAAAATTAAACCATTAAATTAGTTGGGAAGGTGAACAAAATGGAATTGAAAGTTGAACAGATAAGTGAAATGGAGGAAAGATTTAAATCTTCTCCAAAGAACATAGTGGCCATGAATGCCGTCTCAAACAATCCAATTCAGGATGTTGCCATGAAAAGAGAATATCTGTCGAAATACAATCATGTTTTTTCTCACGAAATAAAGACCATGAAAGCCACAAGTCAAAAACACAGTGGGAGATGCTGGATGTTTGCCGGCATGAACGTTCTCAGAAATTTAGCGGCGAAGAAGTTAAACGTTGAGCAATTTGAACTTTCACAAAGTTATGGAATGTTTTGGGATAAACTGGAAAAATCTAATTACTTCTTGGAGAACATCATAAAAACTTCTAACATGGATTTGCATTCGAGAGAAGTCGACTGGCTTTTAAACACTTGTGCTGGGGATGGAGGTCAATGGGGATTGCTTTCAAACCTCGTAAAGAAATACGGAGTTGTCCCCAAAGATGTCATGAAAGAGAGTTTTCAAACCAGCAATTCCAAGATGATGAATCTCTTGCTTAAAACGAAGCTCAGAGAAGATGCCATGATATTGCGAAGAACGTATGCTGAGGGAGAAAGTGAAACTACACTCAGAGCGAAGAAAAGAAAAATGATGGAAGAAATTTACAGATTTTTAGCGATAAACATTGGGATTCCTCCAAAGAGATTTGATTATGAATATAGAGATAAAGATGGTAAGTATCATCGAATTTTCAATATCACACCGCTCGATTTTTTTAAAAAATTTGTTGGCATTTCACTTGATGACATGGTGAATGTCATAAACTGTCCCACACCTGACAAAAAATACATGAAAGCGTACACGGTCCGATTTCTTGGCAATGTGATTGAAAGCAAAGAAATTATTTATTTCAACGTGAGCTTGGATGACTTCAAGTCTATGACTGTAAAATCCATAATGGATGGTAATTTGGTTTGGTTTGCCGCGGATGTAGGTAAAATGATGGAGAGAGAAAAAGGTATACTCGATTCAGAGGCATTTGATTTTGAAAACCTGTACGATTTTAATTTTACATTTACGAAGGGAGAACGTTTGAATTACGATGATAGCTTGATAACACATGCCATGGTATTTACCGGTGTGGATATTGTGAATGGAAAGCCAACAAAGTGGAAAGTTGAAAACAGCTGGGGAGAGAAAATTGGAAATGAAGGATATTTTGTCATGGGAGACAAATGGTTTGATGAATATGTTTATGAGATAGTGGTTGACAAGTCGTATCTTACGGATGAAATGAGAAAAGCGCTCAAGGAAAAACCAATCGTTCTCCCTCCGTGGGACCCTATGGAAGCGATCGCAAGGGTGAAATGTTAATTTCATCGGATCTGTCACAAGTTTTGTGTATTTACGATTTTTCTTCTCACTTTTTACACTCATCACCGCTCACAGATTACTCATTACGGCTCACTGATTCCCCATGTTAAGAAAACTCATATTTCAAGACTTGCCCCTAAATTATTTACTTGTTGAAATATGGCACCCACATGTAGTTGTTTTCTATTTTCCAATCAGGGATTGAATGTGAATTGAATTCTCTTGGTGTTATCATAGGT
>WFSH01000220.1 GCA_015486145.1 Mesoaciditogaceae bacterium | reverse complement strand
TGAAATAAATGAACATCACAAATTTTTAGACGTGACAAGATTTTGTGATGGAAAATCTCACTCTATTGATATAGAAAGCGTTCCAAAAGGCTTATTTGGAACAACTAATTACAACCCATCTTTTGAAAAGGCATTTGTCACGACATTTGATGAGGAGATTTTGAAAAGCGTTATTGTTTTTGAAACCAGCGCAAACTTCATAGAGGCTTTAGATGACGATCTGAAAGAAAGGGCATATAAGATCTTTATGAGAAGTCTTGGAATGATAGATGTTCCGTCGTCCACAAAAGATTACGAATCGAGAAGCTTGGATGATGAAATGATGGCTGATCTCATGAAAGTGTGGAAGGCACCAAATTTCACTTTAAACAAAGGCGTGAAACTCGACTCAAAAGTTAAGGCACAGATCATCGATGCTTCAAATTATCTTGAAAATTCTTTAAAAAAATTGGGAAAGAGTTCGGATTTTACTATCTATGCCATGGGGCATTCTCACATTGATTATGCGTGGCTTTGGCCACTGAAAGAAACAAAGCGAAAGATCGTCAGAACTTTTGCAAACGCGCTTCGCATGATGGAAAAATTCCACGACTTCAGATTTACCCAGTCTTCAAGTGCTTATTACGAAGATTTCAAAGAGCAATTTCCCAATTTATTTGAAAAACTGAGATCTCACGTCAAGGAAAATCGGTGGGAAATAATTGGCGGCAGCGTTGTTGAATTTGATGCCAATCTTCCATCAGGAGAATCCCTGGCAAGACAATTTTTATATGGTCAGAAATTTTTTGAGAAAGAATTTGGCAAAAGATGCAAAATTGGATATCTCCCAGACACCTTTGGATTCACGTGGGCACTTCCTCAAATAATGAAAAACAGTGGCATTGATTATTTCGTAACGACTAAGCTTATCTGGAATGATAAAAATTCATTTCCCTATTCGTGGTTTAGATGGCGTGGTCTTGATGGTTCCGAGGCTATAACACATCTTTTTACAGCCACGGAAGGATACAACTCACCTTTCACTCCCAAAGACCTTAAAATGAGTTTGGATTTTCACAAAGAAAAAAACAGTGAGGTACCGCTTTCAATTCTGACATTCGGATATGGAGATGGTGGAGGCGGCCCCACCGATGAGATGATGTACAGATATGATTTCATGAAAAAATTGCCGGGACTTCCAAATCTTGAAATAAAAAATTTTAAAGAAGTTTTCGAAGATTACAAATTCAAGAATTTGCCCATCATCGATGATGAACTTTACCTTGAATTCCACAGAGGGACTTACACGAATCAGGCAATAATAAAGAAATTAAATCGTGAGATGGAAGGCCTTCTTTACACCGCAGAGGTCATCGCCACAGCGAACTATTTGAACGGCGGGAAATACCCCTACAAAGTTTTGACAAGCGCGAGAAAAGCCTTGGCAAAGGCCCAATTTCACGATGTGCTTCCTGGTTCTTCAATAAGAGAAGTGTATGAAGAGTTCGCATCCATACTTGAAAATGAGAAAAGCGAAACACTTAAAGTTATAAATGACATAGTCTCAAAGCATACAAAAGTAAATAAGGAGAAATTTAGTATTTTAAATCCCACAAATTTCACACTGCCAATCATTCTCAGAGGTTTAAATGGGATAGAACAAGGAACATACCAAGATTGTGAGATTCAAAGAGGCAAAGATGGAAAAATGTACGTGATTGGAAAGAATTTAGATCCTCTTGGAAGCCATGTCTTCAAAAAAGAACCTTCAAAAACAAGCAAAACTTTAAAAATATCCTATGATTTTATCGAAAATGATCTTATAAGATTTGAAGTCGGCAAAAATAGCTGGAATATCTACGACAAACGGCGCGAAAGATATTTGTTCAAAGGTGGCTTTGGTTTGGTCGCTCGACGTGATATACCAGCTGAATTTGAAGCTTGGGAAGTGGCGTACGATTCGGAAAAAGAAGTAGAACTTGTACCCGAAAAAATAGAGATGTTTGATGTGGGAAGCGCAATGGCTTCTTTGAAATTCAAATACAAATTCGAAGGTTCAACTGTTGAAGCGGTGGTCAGGGTTTACTCGGGGTACGATCTCGTCGATTTAAAATTCAACATCGACTGGCACACGAGAAGGTATTTGTTGAGATTACACATGCCAACCGATCTTTTGACGAGAGATGCAAACTTCGAAATAGCTTATGGAATGATAACAAGGCGTACAACTCGAAACAACTCTTACGAACAGGCAAAGTTCGAAGTGCCACACCATAGATGGCTCAACTTGTCAGAGGATGATTTTGGAATAAGCGTGATAAACGATGGCAAATACGGCTGCTCTGTTGAAGGAAACATTGTGGATTTGTCTTTGGTACGTGGAGCTACGATGCCAGATTTCTACTCGGATGAAGGAAGGCATGAATTCACCTTTTCTATTTTTCCAACAAACAAAAATTGGAAAGAAAAAACGCTCAAACATGCCACACTTTTGAACATACCGTTGATTACTGTGCAAGGAGAAATAGGTGATTTCGTCAAGCCTATAAGGGATTTATTTGAAACAAACGAATCTGTTGTTCTCTCTGCCGTTAAAAAAGAAGAAGATGGCAACAGAACAGTTATGAGATTTTACGAACCGTACGGAAAAAGGAGTGTCCTAAAGCTCAAAAAAACTGGGCTACTCTCTAACATACTCGAAGACGAGGGAAAAAGGGTAAATGAAATTAGTTTCAAACCCTTTGAGATCAAAACCTTGATCTTAGAAAAATAAGCAAAAGTCTTATGGAAACGGGATATAATCAAGTATGAAAGGAAGCGAGAAAATACCAAGATTTACACTGACTACAGAAAATTGCTGGAAGACAAATCAATAGATGTTGTGCACGTTTGTGCTCCCAACAAGTCTCACGCTGAAATTTCAGTCGCGGCAATGGAAGCTGGAAAGCACATAATGTGCGAGAAACCCATGGCTAAAAATGTCAAAGACGCACTTCTTATGGTAAAAGCCGCTAAGAAAACAGGGAAAAAGTTGAGCCCTTCAGAAGCAGAGGCCAAACAATGGATAGATTCGATCGTAAATGACACTCAGCCATTGGTAAAGATGGAAGAGGCATACACCGTTAGCCGAATTATAGATGCCATCTATGAGTCTGCAAAAACTGGGAAACAAATTAACCTTGAGGAGGCCTCGTTATGATACCAATCGCTCTCCAGCTTTATACGCTTAGAGATCTAACTGCCAAAGACTTTATCAGTACTCTTAAAGAAGTTGCAGAGATCGGATACGATGGTGTAGAATTCGCAGGATATGGAGATATGAAATCAAAAGAATTAAAAAGGCTTCTTTCAGATTTAAATCTTAAGCCAGCCGGTAGCCACGTTTCGATAGAACAGCTAACGGAAAATCTTGAAGAGGTGATCGATTACAACTTGAATATTGGCAACGAATTCATCGTGTGTCCTTGGCAAAATTACAACAATAAGACCGATTTTCTGAGATTTGCTCAAAGGCTAAATGAAATTGGACAACGATGCAGAGAGAGTGGATTGGGGTTTTGTTATCACAACCATGCTCATGAATTCAGGAAGTTTGAAGATCTGTATGGATTGGATTTACTCTTTTCGAACACAGAGCCAGACTTAGTCAAATTTGAAATAGACACATATTGGGTGGAGTATGCCGGTGAGGATCCCGTTTCTTACATAACAAAATTCTCAGGAAGAGTTCCTTTGATCCACGTCAAAGATATGGAAAAAACAAACAAAGACTTTACCGAGATAGGCAATGGAACAAT
>WFSH01000219.1 GCA_015486145.1 Mesoaciditogaceae bacterium | reverse complement strand
CTCTTGTTGTTCCGTTTAGAAATGCGGCTCTTCATATCAATGTTAATCCCGCGATGATTTCAAATCCGGTGTATGTCGCCACGGATTTTAAGCCAACTTTTCTTCCAAATACGGCTATAGGGATGGTTAAACCTACCGGACCTCAAAATTCCGGAGGAATTCAAATGGTGGCAGATCTTAAAACATCTGAAAATGACGGCGTTCAATCAATGGATTCATTTTTTGGATCGCTGGTGAGCAGCATGGGAGTTGAAGGTCAAAATGCATCCGCAATGTTTGAAAATTCGAACGCTTTGGTCAATCAGATACAACTGGACAGAAAACAAGTTTCAAGTGTATCGATAAACAATCAAATGGCGCAAATGTTGCTTTATCAAAACGCGTATACAGCCTCTGCGAGAGTGGTTGCCACCATAAATTCAATGATCAACACACTCGTTAACATGGTGAGGTGAGCCGTTGTGAGAATCACACAAAACATGATGAAATTCATGCTTGTAAATGATGTGGATAATGTTCTTAAAAGATTGGCAACTCTTCATCAGCAAGCGTCAACAGGAAAAAAATTCGAATTTCCTTCTCAAAATCCATCTGGTGCTTTTCTCGCTTCTAATTACGATTCCACACTGAGACAAATAAATTCTTATCAGTCTTCTCTCGCTCAAATTCAAGGAAGGTTGAAAGGGTACGATTCCATCATTTCGCAGTTAACCTCTGCCGTACAGAGAATCCAATCACTCGTCGTCCAGGCTTCTAACGGTACAAATACTCCTGCTGACAGAAAAGCTATAGGAGACGAAGTTAAAACAATTCGAGATTTGATAGTACAGCTTGGAAATACAAAAGTTGGAGATTCTTACATTTTCAGCGGTCCAAAAAACACAACTCCAATACTTTCAAACACTCTGAGTGGAAGTGCACCTTATTTTTACGTGAGTAATTCTTCAACTTCCATTCAAAACACCCTTAAAGTTGGAACTTTTAACATCACCACCAACTTCACGCTACCAAATATTTTTGGATATTCTGGAACGGTGGCAAACAGTCTCATCGCTTATAAATCATACGGTGGAACGACGAATGTAACAGAGACTTTGACTGGAGGAGCACGAAGCTTTAATGGAGCGATAAAGCTTGATTTGAAATCCGGAGATGTAACCCTTAACAGCGGAGTGCTAAACGAAACCGTTGGAACTTCTACAACTGTAAAAATCAACGGCGCAACCTCGGTAGTTGTCACCACACCGGGTGGAACGATTGTTACCTCTGGAAGTGCAACTTATGATCTTCGTGCGGGAGACTCCATTTCGGTAACCGATGGAACTGTGAATCTCAGTGCTTCGGCATCCACCGGAGCAAGTAACAGTTTGAACATCACATCCGGCAATGTGGAAATTTCCAACGCCTCTGGAAGCACGGTAAGCTTTGTCACAACGAATAAAAGTTCTGATTCTTCGGTAAATTTGGGCCTTCTCGATAAAATAATAAACGATCTAAATACCAACAACGTCCAGGCGTTGAGAACAAACGACCTCGGTGACCTTGAAAAATACGAAAATTCTCTTCAGCGTGTCACGGCGTACGTCGGTTCAAGAGAACAAATGGTTCAAAGTTTGAATGAAAGCACTCGAAATTTTGGAACTTACATAACAGAATTACTCTCTAAAACTCAAGATGCCGATATGGTAAAAGTCATATCTGATATATCAATGCAACAAACCGTTTTTCAAGCGGCGTTGGAATCAAGTGCAAAGGCTCTTCTTCCCACACTTGCAGATTTTCTGAGGTGATGAAATGGGTGTTAAAACCAAACTTGGTTTTATAGACATAAATGAAGAGGAAATAATAAATTTCAAAAAAGGTATTCCAGGATTTGAACATTTGAGAAAATTTTCACTCGTATCCCGACCGGATACCGAACCAATAAAGTGGCTTGTCTCACTCGAAGATCCGGATGTTGCTCTTCCCGTTGTCGACCCGTGGATAATCGTTGAAGATTATTCTCTTACTCTTGAAGAAGAAGCGCTTGCCGATTTGGATCATCCTCAAAGGGACCGAGTGCTTGTACTTGCCGTTATGGATCTCCATTCTGAAAACATAACCATCAATTTACTTGCCCCTTTAGTTATAAATCTCGATAAGGCAATCGGTGTACAACTGATACTCGATAACACTCCTTACACCACTCGACATCCAGTTAAAGTGGGGACGTGATGGTGTGCTAATTCTAAGGCGTAGAGTAGGTGAAGGAATTCTGATAAATGACAAAATAGTCATACGCATTTTGTCTATAGAACGTGGAGATGTTAAAATTGGGATAGAAGCTCCAAAAAGCTTCAAAATACTCCGTGAAGAGTTGTACAAGGAAGTAACCAACGTGAACAGAGAATCAAAAGATTTTGACATAGAGCGGGCGAGAAAACTCCTTGGAAAGGAGAATAAGAATGG
>WFSH01000218.1 GCA_015486145.1 Mesoaciditogaceae bacterium | reverse complement strand
GAGGAATTGTATGAAAGTTCTCAGTACTGATCAATTTGAAAAGAAATGGAATGTTCTTCTAAATAACCAAAAAGCGTCTAAAAGTCAACTAAAAAAGCGGAGGGAATTTGTCACCAAGGTATTGGAAAGTTTAAAATATCGCGAAGCGCTCAATACGACTTACTTTGAGAAATGTGAAAATTCAAGAATTGCACACTCGGTCATAGTATGGAAAAAAGGAACGTTAAATGTGCGTTTTATATGTGCAATCTACGAAATTGGGAAAGTGTGCGTTTATCTGGATGTCTTTCTTGAAAAGAAAAAAGAAGATTATAGAAAGGCGATTTTGAATGCCGAGTTTTATGCACAAAAATTAGCAGAAGAAGAGGATTTGAGGCTTTGGGAAGGGAAATGAAGGAGGAGAAAAGCATGGCTTTGAACAGGGCAAACGAAATGTTGAAAGAAAACGCGACGCCACAAGAGCTTGTAGAGCTTTCTTATGTGGATATATTGGCTTCCATTGCGAGCGCTTTCATAAAATACCGTTCTAAATACAATCTGACACAAAAAATGCTCGCTGACAAATTGGGAATTTCACAGGTTATGATCTCGAGAATAGAAAATGGGGAATGGAATCTATCCATGAAAAAGTTGGTTGAGTATGCCAAAAAATTGGGTGGAAATGTGGATGTTCAAGTTAAACTCACGGGCGTAGAACTAACAAAATCCGCCAGATATAACCGCATTGAAAAACATGTGTTGTGATGCTCAAAAAAGCCAAAAGAAAGAGAGAATATAGCCAATAAAAAACTTAAAGAGCTCAAATCCATCGCTGAAAAATACCACGATTGGGAAAAACAAAGCAACAAATTTAATCAGTGAAAAAGTGGATCAAAAACTTTGGCCCTGATGGAACAAAGACATCCGTGATGCCTCAAAATAAAATCTACAGGAAGCAAAATTCATTGCTCCGAAACAAAATTTGACTTCTTAAAAAAAATGTGATATAATTTTCAACTATTTCATAATGGAGGAGGGATTTTTTATGAGGAAGATTTATTTGGTTCTTGTCGTCTTACTTGTTGTCGGCATGATGGCGTTCTCGGCTGTGAACGTTATTGTGGATGAAGCGCATGCCAATCAGTATGCGCCAGCGAAACTGACAGAGATGGTTAAGACACTTGAAACTTCGGGCTACAACGTTATATTCTCAACATCTGAGATAAATCCCACACTCTTAAGCCAAGGCAGTATTTTGCTGCTTGCAAATCCCAAAACTCTGGCGAATTCTGAAATAAACGCCATAGTCTCTTTTGTGAAAAGCGGTGGTGGCCTGTTTTTGAGCTCCGAATCAAATTACAAGAAAAAAGGTCATTTCAGTGTTTTGAACAAACTGCTTAAAGCATTAAACGCCGGATTTGTCTTCAATCCTGATGAAGTCGAAGACAGCTCTGAGAACTATGGACGGCCATGGGAAGTCAAGATCAGCGATTTTCCGAAAACGCCCTTCAAAATCACAAACGGTATAAAAATCATTAAATTTTACAGCGGTTGTTCTTTAGCAGCTCCAGGGAACAATGCACTTCAAAATGGCAAGGGAGTTTACATCATTGCTCAGAGCTCAGCAATGGCAAAACAGGCAGATACAAATTCCCAAACGTATTCTTACTGGCAACCACCACTTCCAGTTGCTGCAGCACAGATCATAGGAAAAGGAAGAATCGTTGGATTCGGAACGGCAATATATTCTAACTACGATTGGACAACGAAGGGATATAACAACGCCAAATTAACTTTGAATATCCTCAAATGGCTTTCTGGCAAATGAGGTAATTCAAAATGAATAAGAAAATATTTTTCATATCTTTTATCTTCCTTGTTGCACTCGCAGTTTTTGTTTTAGCTGGGGCATTTAGATTTGTGGTTTTTGGAGACAACAGACCTTACAACAACGAGGAACCACAACCCGCTGTTTTTAGACAAATAGTACAAGATGTGGAGTGGATACACCCGGCTTTTGTCATTGATACGGGAGATCTTGTCCATGGATATGGTGCGAGCGCTGAACAAACATGGCAACAATACATAGACTTTTTAAACGTAACAAAAATTTTTGATATGCCTTTTTACACAACGGTGGGAAACCACGACGTTGCAGGGAAGAATGGCCAAACGGATTACGAGCTTCTTTTACATCGTCCACTTTACTATTCGTTTAATTACGAGAAAAGTCATTTTATAGTGTTGGACACAAATGTCAATTCTCCAAATGGAAATTTTACCATAGCACAGTACAATTGGCTTGTTAAAGATCTTGAAGCAGCGACTTCCATGGATAACATCTTTATTTTCATGCACAAACCACTGCATGAATACGGAGATCCAACGGATACGGCATGGTCGGATGTTGCAATGGCAAAAAAAGTTGAGAATTTGTTCACTTCGTACAATCAAAAGTATCACAACATAAAGATAGTTTTTGAAGGACATGAACACCTTTACTGGAAAGCCAGATTTAATGGAATAACCTACATCATAACAGGTGGAGCCGGAGCTCCGTTGTATCAACCACCACAAGACGGAGGATTTTACCATTTCGTGCTCGTGACAGTTTATGGCAAGCAGATTTACACGCAAGTTTTTCTTCCTGGGTATTTCAATGTCAAATATTATCCTTTGAACACCGGGGCGTTCAACAGTGTAACAGCCGTGATAACTAACCACTTGCCAACTGTTTACGATGGTTTGCTCATCAAGGGCCTTAAATTCGTCATGCCAGCTGGTCGTTCTTACACGGTGAGCGGAAATATACCGGCGAGAATATGGAAAACGGTCAAAAATGACAACGGAACTGTAACCCTATACGTCGAAGCCAAACTTGAACTTGGCACTTACTCTCAAATGACTCAAAGTGTTGTCACCGTTGCGGTTGGGAAATAGAAAATGTAAAATAAATTAAAAAATGTCTTGAAGCTACAAATAAACAAATAAGACATTTGGTGTTTTTTAGTACGACAATCATGGTGGTGGAGTTCACCATAAATGCTGAAAAGCCAATGACTCCTGAAGAGGAGTCTTTTTTTTGTGAATCTACAAGCACGAATTTAAAGAAAAGCAGGGGTCGGGTCTTGAAACTTGAATTGCTTTACATTGCGCTCTTTTGGTGAAACCGTTGTTGGTGGTGTGTCGGATGATGGTGAAGAAATGGATCAAAAACTTTGGCCCTGATGGATCAAAAACATCTTGACTTTTTACAACCCTCCCCGTCAACTAACGTTGTTCGCGGCTTCGTCTTGGTCGAAAAAGCGAAAGAAACATTGCAACTATGCAATTTCGCTCCCCTCTCAACCTTGTGAGGGGACTTACAAGAAAGAGTCGTGTAGCACAATCTTCTTAGTCTGCCCCCGCGTGCGGGGGAAGTGGCGGCGAAACCGGCGAAGGGGGCACAGTTATCAACCCACCCCGCCAGAAGAAAAACAGGTGTCGTGATACTCAAAAAATTCAAATCCATCGCTGAAAAATGTCACGATTGGGAAAAGCAAAGCAACAAATTTAATCATTTTTTATTTCTCGTTTTGAGTTTTAATATGGTTTCTCTCATTTCATCGATCTGGGCGTAAAGAGTCTTAAGAGTTTCTGAAAACTCGTTGTTTTTTTTGTTGAATTCGTTCATCAAAT
>WFSH01000217.1 GCA_015486145.1 Mesoaciditogaceae bacterium | reverse complement strand
GGACTTTCCACTTTTTTGATTTAAGAGTTTTGATATTCTGAATTCTTTAGCGTTCATGTTTTCTCCTTTCATTCGCTTTGCTCATTGCGGAGCGCAAGTGGGAAAGACATTGTGCACCGCACAATCCCACTCCTTTCATTTTACATCCGGAATTCTCTTTATTCTCGGATCTGTAAAAACATCAGACGCATCATCACTGTGCGATGAGAACTCGGAGATGACTGCTCCTTCACTTCCCGCTTTGAACCAGTGCAGAGTGTTGGGCGGAATAGTGTATTGTTCACCGGGGTTCAGCACCACTTCGTGAAGAACGGTGAAATGTTCTTTGTCTGGAGGGTCAACGTGTCTTTCGTTTTCTTCTCCTTCAACGAAAAGATAAACTTTCCCATATCTACACCTAAAGGTTTCTTCTTTTCCCATTTGACCGTCATGTTCTGGGTGTTTGTGTTCCGGACACGTTTGATTTGGTAGCAGTACGATTTCTTTTGCACAGTATCTATCCGTGTTGATGTACGTGACAATCTGTATACCTATTTTTTCTATTTGACCAAGCCCTAAGTCTGTAATTTCAAGATGCTCTTTTTCATCATCTGTTAGAACTATACAGGCTTTTTCAAAAAATTTCAACGTTCGCTTTTTTATCGTTTCAAATTCGTCTTTACTCAACATGATACCATCTCCTAATTTAGCAGATCCGACGGCAATCTTTTCCAGCCATTTCGCATTCTCTTTTCAATTTCTCTCATGGATCTTACACCACTTGTTGAATCGATAGCCTCGGTGCAAGATGCACCAACTGCACACATGAAACTCAAAGTGCTTTTGGGATCCGAACCTTCCGCGAATTTTGCCAAAAATCCCGCGATTGATGAATCACCGGCGCCAGTCGTACCTTTGACATTTGCCTCATATGCCGTTGAAAACAGCTCAAGTTCCGACCATTCTTTCGGTTCTATGATATTTGAAACAAGATCGTCAGATTTTATTTTTCCACTTCTCAAGTAAGCCCCATTTTTTCCAAGCTTTATAACCGTAATCTTTGCCCCCCAACTTGTGAGTTCATCTGTCAAATCGATCAAAAGTTTGTGGTTTAGATCTCCATCCATTCTTGTCATGTAAAGTATTTCATCCAAACTTGGAAGAAAGATATCCGTGTGTGGAAGTACATTCGATAGGAATTTTCTCCAATCTATTTTTCCCGCTTTGGATTTTGGATCTGGCATGCTCATGTCGAGAGAGGTGATCATGTTATGCTCGTGCGCATTTTTGAAGATTTTCACGAGTTCGTTTCCATCATTTTCGTAAATTTTTTCCATCACAGGTGGATATCCAAAGTGAAATACCCGACCCTTAAGATCATCAAATGATATATCTTCTGCGCAAAATGTGTCGTTGACGCCTGGATAATGAAAAAATGCCCTGTCCGCATTTGGAGGACTAAAAACGAGTGTATAAGATGAACCCGACTGGTTGCTTTTGATCATGTGCGTAGTTAAATCCTCGCCGTTTGAATTTATAACCTCCAGAGTTATCCTTCCGATGAGATCGTTTCCTATTTTCCCAATTAAAATAGGCTCGAGGCCCAAGCGTTTGAGGGCAACGCCTGTGTTGGGAACAGAGCCTCCCGTTGAAAATCTCATCTTGCCAGTCACGATGAGATGCCCGGGAATTATATCTTCAAATTTACCGTTCCAATCTGGAATTAAATCCACACACGTATGACCTGCAACGATTATTTGGTTCAATTTACACTCACCAGCTCGCTTTTTGATGTTGGATTGCTCATGCAACCCCGGCTATTTTTGCACCGTAAATTTTCAGAGCGCGTGGTCCGAAATAGTTTCCATCCTGGATTGTCTCTTTTGAAAGTTCAATGTTTTCTAACACGTCTTTTATGTTCCCAGAGATCGAACCACCGGTGATCGGGATTCTTCCCTTTCCATCACAATACCATCCAAGCCTTATTTCACCAGCAAAATCGCCAGTTAGGGCGTTCATTTGAAAATCTGAAAATGTTTTGAGTTCTATGTACTTGCCGTTTCTAAGATCGTCAAGATTTTTTTTGCCTGTTTCCACGACAAAATTTGTTGCATTTCCAGTGGGTTTGATGCCTAAGTAGTGAGAAAATCTCGTGTTTCCCCAGTATGAAACGAGGGTACCTTTATCCATGATTTTCACTTTTCTAAGCTCCAGTCCATCCTCGTCGAATGGTTGAGAAAAGTACGAACCATTGATGGTGGGGTCGATATAAAGCGTTATCGGGTCTCCTTTGAATTCTCCTTGAATTTTGTCTCCAATTTTTGCATTTGACATGTGTTCGTAGATTCTCATTGCCGAAGATTTTTCCAAAAAGTATTTCAAAAATTCTTTTGTTCCAACTTCATCGAGAATAACTGGAATGTCTTTAACTTTGGGCGTTGGATGGGCAATGGCCCTATCGGTGGTAATGCTTAAAGCCTCAGACACTTTGGAAGAGATATTTTCTGAGGATAGGTCTGATGTTTTAAGATTCCAATAGAGCTCTATTTCTTCTCTTTCTCCTTTACAAGTTGTTATGAATTCGATTTCGAGTCCCTTGTGATCGAACGCAATATCGAGATCGTTGGAGTTTAGAATTCGGATGTTTTCCATGTTTAAAAACACTTCTGCTGAGTTGATCCAAGATTTTGAGGAGTTAGTACTGGAAAATATCGCTTTCGTTACGTCGTTTGTTTTGTTGAAAGCGTTAGATGGCTTGCGGAGATCTTTTTTGATCGATTTGACGAGGGGATACGGTTCGTTTTTTACGAAACCAGCGGCAAAAAGCGCGCTTTCAATGGTTTTTCTTATTTCTTCGTTTGACATTGTGGGATGAATGAGAACGGTTGAAGATCCCAAATACTCGGTGCCATTTTCTTCAATCTTTTTATAAACTGTTAGCTCGTATTTTGTCACATCTTTGGCCCTGTTCATGTCAAGTGTGTCCTTTATGAAAAAGAGTTCTTTAGATCTCACTTTCTTTTCTATTAACTTCCAATTTTCGACGCCTGTAACGTGAAGAATCTCAACGATTTTATCTATCATCATCCCAACCTCGCCTTCGCTTTTATGTAGGGACCACCTGCAGAAACTTTTACGAATTCTTTGTATCCCTTTCCACAGGCACCACTTCCAGAGAGTTTGAAGTCATTTGAAACCATCGAGATGGATTTGAGGAGATCTGGAACGTATCCAGTCATTATCACCGGTGAAATGATCTTTCCGGTGAGTTTTCCATCTATTATTTCGTGCGCGTAAGTCACCATGATCTGAATTCCCCAATTTTTTGGATCTTCCATACCGCTGCCATACTTTTCAAGGAGATAACCTTTTTTTATGGAGCTTATCATGTCTTCGAGTTTGTCTTTGCCGGGAGCAAAGAAAGTGTTTGTCATTCTTGCGTACGCCTTTCTTTCGAAAGATTCTCTTTTTCCATTGCCAGTTGGTTTGGTTCCCAATTTCAGTGCCGACAACAAATCCGAAAGTCCAGCTTTTAAAATACCGTTCTCTATGATGACGGTATCACTTCCAAGCGTTCCTTCATCGTCGAAAAAATACGAGGAAACCTCTTTTGTGGCGGCGGCACCATCGTGCATTGTAACAAGATCTGAACCAACTCGTTTGTTCATGTATTCTACCGCCTTAGCTCTTTCTTTGACGAACATGTCCATCTCTACGCCATGTCCAAAAGCTTCATGAGCTATCACGCCAGCCACATCTGGAGAACACACTACATCATATTCTCCAGGTTCCAATCTTTGTGCGCTCAAAAGTGATTCGGCCTCCTTAACGATTTTTGGCACTTTTGGAGCCATTTCGTCAAGGAGCTCGACCCCCTTTAAACCCGAAAAAGTTTCAACGTCACTTTTGATTTTGTCCCCTTCCATCACGATTGGCTGGAGATATCCTTGTGTCCAGACATAGCTCTGAGATAAGTCTTTGTTCTTTGAAATGAATATCTTGTTGACTTGCACTTCTTCGTAAATAGCGTTGAAGTTTTTAAGTTTGTCCGATTCCTTGAAGGCCATGTCTTTCATTTCAGAGAGTTTTTCTATCTTCTTTTGAGCGTTCACACTGTTTGGAAGTATTTTCACTTCTGTGGAAAAATCTTTTTTGATTTTCTCTTCGTCTATTGGTGGATACGAAGAGAGATTCGCATCGGTTTCCAACTTGATGGAATCCACAATCTTTTTTTCCAATTTTTCCATGTCTTCGAGTTCGTTAAACGAAAATTCGTGATAATTTCCGTCATGAACTCTCACCACGAATCCCCGCTCAGTCCACATGCTGTCTCTGACCTCGACCCCCTTTGCATTCACGAGAAAAACCGTACCTTTGCAATCTGTCCCAAGTAGGGAAACATAATCAAAATGTTTGTAGAGTCGATCAACCAGTTCGTGTACTTGGGAGCGAGAATCTTTCAGGAACTCTGATAGTTCAACTTTCATGATCATCCCTCTTTTCTTCTGTTGTGGCATTCTAAAAACTGGCAAATTACGTTATCGCGAATCCATTTACCCATTTCGTATTATACTCGAATTTGTTTGGATCCTTTCACGATCAAATGAGTAGCATTTTTCGAATAACGACATGCTTTGACATTTTAAGTACCGCCTTTCAAGCAGTTCGGTTTTTTGAAATCTTGTCAAAACTCGTACAATATAGAGCCATTTACCGTAATGTCACTATGAGCCACTAAATGGTCATTTATAAGAAATCTTGTTGAAGGAAGAGTGTCTGAAAAGAGAATTGCTTTGGATCCAGAAAGCATTACAGGGAAATTGAAAAAGTCACAGATGTCTTACCGTATGTCGTTGTTTCTGGTGTGAAAATGAGAAAAGAAAACATGGAACAGGCTCCGTTGCTGCCAGATAAATCAAAAAAATGTTATTCCTTTTGGCGTAAGATCGGCACTGATTGCGGATTATGCATAAGAAATTGC
>WFSH01000216.1 GCA_015486145.1 Mesoaciditogaceae bacterium | reverse complement strand
GAAAAACACGTGTTGTGATGCTCAAAAAACCAAAGGAAAGAGAGAATAATTGGTTTAGTTCATTTGATTATTCGCAATGCTTTGGCATTAACAATGCTTTGTAACATTGACGCACATAATGACTACTTTTATCTTTCAGTCTTCCAAACCAATATCGTGAATGCCAATATCAAAAGAATGGCATAGCTCTCTGCCATGGCAAGTGAAGGCCAGGGAATGAAGAAAGCCAGTATGAATCCACTAAAGAGCAGCAAGGAGATGGAAAGCTTTACTTTACTTTTCCAATTTCCAAAACCATACGTGATTATTCCCAAAAAATATTGAATGAAAAAGTAAAGAGCTATAAAATCGTGAGGTTTTGTGTTTTCATTGTAAAGTCCTATTAAGAATATGAAGACGGAAGCTATCGATATGTACGCACCCGCTATGGTTTGCATTTTGTTCCTGCTTATTTCTATAATGTAGACAGAAAAAAGAAACATGAGAATTGCCACAAAAAAGAGACCCACGTTGAAGATGGCAGGAAAGTTAGCGTAGTGCGAACCTAAATCACTGAAAGCATTCTTGAAAAACGAAAAGGTTAGATTGTAATGTATGCCAATTCCGACTATTAAAAAGAACAAAGCTATAGAAGCAACCCCACAATATTTGAAATATCTGAAGTAATTGTGCACTGTAGCCACCTCACGAATCCTATTTCACTTTCTTTTACTTTCGCTTTAATCGTATCATTTTCACCTTTAAAATTTGAAGGAAAATTGAGGTCTTGAAACTTGAATTGCTTTACGTGGTGTTCTTCAAAAGAATTCTTGCAAGAACTTCTGATAAGCACCTTAGAAAAAGCGAACACTCGAAGAAGAGGAAAAGTGAAAGCCTGAACATTTGAGATAGTATTCGTTTTTGACAAAAGGATCATCTAATGCTTGAAAGCGAAAAGCTTGATTTCAAAGAGAAATTTGGAGACCACACGCTAAAAGCCTTGTGTGCATTCGCCAACACCGATGGTGGAACCGTTGTTGTTGGTGTGTCGGATGATGGTGAGAGAAAAGGCCTATTTGAGAAGATGGGGGAAATCATAAATACACAAAACTTGTGACGGACCCGACCCACTTTCTAATTTTTCTCACAGATCAGCAATTTTACTATGTCTGAAAAAAGATTTTTCTCTTGCACAACGTGAAATCCCGCTTCCAAGATATT
This sequence comes from Mesoaciditogaceae bacterium, assembly GCA_015486145.1. Classification (GTDB taxonomy): domain Bacteria; phylum Thermotogota; class Thermotogae; order Mesoaciditogales; family Mesoaciditogaceae; genus WFSH01. Next base: position 4,032 of record WFSH01000216.1, on the reverse strand, counting down.
TTCTTTTGTCTTTCTTATTACACTGGTTCCGACGAGTGTTTTGATTATAGGATTCATCATATAAAGTGGCACATTGTTAAGCCATTTGGTACTTCTCATGTGTTCAAGAAAAATGGCTCGACCTTTCGGTTTGAGAACTCTATTCACTTCTTTCAACCCGGAGATTGGATCGGGAACGGTGCAAAAAACAAAAGTGGATATCACAAAGTCGAAATTGTTTTGAGGAAAGTTCATATCAGTTACATCCATTTTCATCAGTTTTATTTTCTTGTCTGGATATTTTGTAGATCGTGAAATAGCCCTTTCCAACATTCCCTGGCTAAAATCTATTCCTACGACTTCGACACTTCCAGGGTAGTATGGCATATTCTTGCCCGTTCCCACTCCAACTTCTGATACTTTAGAATTTAACGGTACCTTTTCCCAAACCAACTTTCGCCATTTTGGAAAACTCTTTTTCTCCAAGTGTTTCTCGACTAAATCATAAAATCTTGAAAATATATCGTATTTGGTGTGTGTTTTCATCGTTCATCAATCAAGAATTTCTTTTTTTATTTCTTCGTACTCTTGACGAGTTATCTCACCCTTGGCGTATCTATTTTTGAGAATTTCAAGCGCTTCGTTGGTTTTGGATCCGGAACTTGTTTGATCACTTGACATGCCTCCCATATTTCCACCTTTCATCTTTCTCATGCCTCCACATCCGCCTTTTCTCATGCCCATACCCATCATTCCCTTTTTCATGTTTTTACCTCCTCTTTTCATCATGCCGCTTTTTGACATGTCATGCCCGTGTGTTTCAGATTGAGAATCTTGGTTGTTTTTGGCATATTTCTTTGGGTTTTCTTTAAATTTTTCCGCACAATTTTGAGAACAAAAATGGTAAGTTTTCTCCTCATAATCAACTGTGGCTTGAATTTCGTGGGCCTCTAACAACATACCGCATACCGGATCTCTGTATTTTACATTCATAGCTTTATTATCACTTTTTTGCGTATTTTCCATTTTGAACACTCCTTTCAATCATTTAACGTTCGTGATTTTTTTGCCTTCGAAATGTTCCAGATTATGTGCTACTCTCCTTTCATCAACAGTCTTGTTCTCGATTCGGCTTCCACAGAATGTATAGTTATGCTGATGTTACAACTTCCGTTGTGAGACGCGCACCAATCATGGCATTGCTTGGCAAGCATTTCACGTCTGTAATGTAGTCCACATATGTCACACTCAAACAAATCTTGTTTCTGTTCCATCGAACACACCTCCACGATAACCCAAGTTTACTAGTTTAACGCACTACAAACTCTCCATACATTCCATCCGCGGCGTGTCCTGGAACTTGACAAATGTAGTAAAAATCACCAGCATTATTTGCAATAAATGTGTTAGATGCCATGTAGAATTTTCCATTATTTTCGGGAGGCAATGGCCGGATCTCTGAGCCGACAAATGCGATCCCGTCAAACATCATTGCCCCCATATAATAGTAAGGTGGCGCTCCGGATGTTATGACTATTCCGTGGTACATATCGTTGTCACCATTCACAAATTCTATTGTGACTTTGGCGTTTCTTTGAACAACCACTCTTGGATTGATCAAACCATAGATGCCGAATGAATACATCGGGCCACCTTTAGGACTCGCTATCACTGGGATGGTTACGTCTTTAGCGTAAAAATATATCGTGTTGACACTTTTATCGATTTTAATCGTTTTGGTTGCAACCGAGACGGTACTCAACGCCGATACTTGGGAGGCACTTATCGTCATTACATTACCACCAAAGAACCCGCCCATAAATCCACCAAAGCCAAATGCGAAAACCGCGACACTTATGCCAATTCCCAAAAGAATCATTCCCGCTATTAAAAGACTTATTGTTCCTTTTTTCATGAACTCCACCTTCCTTCAAACGCCACTTCTGAGATCTCTTAAAATCTTTTCGTATTCTTCTTTGTTTATTTCACCACGAGCGTACCTCATTTTTAACGTTGTAATGGCGTCATTTCTATCGTAATCGTAGCGGCGGTAGCTCCGCTCATGCCATTCATGGCTCGAAGCCCCGTTTATAAACCACTTGATTAAAAATATTATTCCCCACAGAACAAAGAAAAAGCCTCCTATACCGATCAGCATCATGAGCCAACCTCCACCCCAGCCTCCCCAGAAACCAGGACCTCCATACCACCACATCATATTCTCCACATCCTCTCTTTTTTATTTGGTATCATCAGTCAATTTTGATGAGATATTTTCAAGCACATTGCTTATCTCGTTAAAATTAGTTCTCAATTTTTCGTTTGTCGTTTCTATCGTTTTGGGATCGAGGTAAGCTATGTGGTATCCATCTGATTCTTCAAACAGTCCTACTTTGCACGGTAAGTTTATTCCCTCAATAACAGATATGCTCAAAATTTCATGGGCTTTCGAAGCGTTGCATATGTCAAAGACAACGGCGTTCTTTTTCAAATCTTTTCCCTTAGATTTCAAGATCTTCCCAAAGTTGTGCTCGGCCAAAATGGCAAAGTTGTTCTCTTTCACAAGTGCTTTAAGCCTGTTTTGTGCACTTTCGAAATTTGTGGTTTTCAATTTCTTTTCAACGAATTTCATATTTTCATCTCCTCTTTTTTTCAACTTTGACAAGCTTATGACCGGCTTTGTCGATCTAAACGTGCCAAAGAATATTTGTTCTTTATCCTGTCGTACCTTTCTTCAAGATCAACAAAAGCATTTTTCGACTCTCTTTAAACTCTTCAAAGCTTTTTCAACGCGCATTTTGCAGTGTTCGCAAGCCATCACTTCAATGTACAATTTCATACTTCAACATCTCCTTTCATAACGTTGTTGAACAACAAATCAGTCATTTTGCAACGATAGCTTCATTGTTTATAGCCACCCAGGGGGGAGGGATATAATTCATTGTAGAATATTTTTGTTTCTTTTTGTTTGAGAAAAAAATAATTGTCTGTAAATGCCAACTAAGTGAAAAAATTGGGGTCTTGAAAGTTGAATTATTTTATGTTGTGTTCTTCAAAAGAATTCTTGCAAGAACTTTTGATAAGCACCTTAGAAAAAGCGAACACTCGAAGAAGAGGAAAAGTGAAAGCCTGAACACTTGAAATAGTACCCGTTTTTTGACAAAAGGAGCATTTAATGCTTGAAAGCTGTAAAAAGCCAAGATGTTTTTGTTGGGTCTGTCTCAAATTTTGTGTAGCAAATTGTTTCTTTTGTAAAAAGTCATGACATATCCTTTTTGCTGAAAAAGCTTTTTAGAGACCAGTTAATACGAGAAGAACAGACACAAAAGTTTGCCAATCTATTTCCCCAAAGCCTGGTACCCTATATCTCCACCATTTTTCCCATCTTGAAACACCGAACCGTATATTCCATTTTCATAAAGACCTTCTGACAATATCTCGGTATCTTTTGCGTGTGTATGTACTATTTTGTCTGAAAATTCTTTTAATTCAAGATTTTCAAAAGCCACCGTCAGGAACCCTAATTTCATCTTTCTCATCCTTTCATGAGAGTTATCTTTTTTAGATTTTTTAAGCTTATTTTTACGCTTTCAATGGGATCTTTCTTACACTCGTCCTGCTCAACTATGAGCCATTTAGTCTCCGCCGATTTTGCAGCTGAAACTATTCCATCTATGTCCGTTGTTCCATTACCTATCTCGGTAAAGTCTTTGTTTGTTTTTTCCATATCCTGCGAATTCCACACCATCGTATCCGATCTCTGCAACTTCTTTAAGAGTACCGATAAAGTCTTTGGCAGTTAGATCCCTAAGCGTATAAAGCTGGAGAGCGATTGGTATCATAACGAGGTCTCCTCAAGGTTAATTTGTTTCCCGGTTTTTGCAGAATCATAGATGGCATCTATGATTCGGCTAACGGTGTATGCCTCTTCCATCTTTACCAATGGCTGAGTGTCATTTACGATCGAACCTATCCATTGTTTGGCCTCTGCTTCTGAAGGGCTCAACTTTTTCCCGGAGTAAAAATCAACACCACCCAGCTCAACTTCTATGT
>WFSH01000215.1 GCA_015486145.1 Mesoaciditogaceae bacterium | reverse complement strand
GATAAAAGAGAGAATCAAACTTGTTTTTTTACAGCTTGTAAGTGTTAACGATCTTTTCAACTTTTTCTTTCACGTTCTTAATAGCAGTAGCCATTTCTTCTGCCGACGCGTTTGTCTCTTGAGCCGAGGCTGATATTTCTTCGGTGGACGCGGAAACGTCTGTGGCTGTTTGTGCGTTACTGGTCATTGCCTTGGCAACTTCATCCATGGATGCGGTTTGTTCTTGAGCCGCTGCGGCTATTCTCTCCATCATCTGGGTGATCTTATCTATTCTCAAGATTATCTCTTTCAACTTTTCTCTCGCCTCATCCGAAAGCTTAGAACCTTTTTCCGTGCTCACTTTGATCTTTTCTGAGACTTTCAACGAGTCTTCTGCGACGGCGTTCACGGAATCGACAACTTTTTCAACTTTGGCAGCGGCTTGTTTACTGTCTTCAGCGAGGCTTCTTATCTCGTCTGCGACCACCGCAAAGCCTTTACCGGCTTCTCCAGCACGCGCCGCTTCTATGGAGGCGTTCAATGCGAGTAGATTGGTTTGCTCTGCTATCGTTGTTACGGTCGTCACAAAATTGGATATTTCTTTCGCACCCACGTTGAAGTTCTCCACAACTCTTTGAATGTCTTTAACCACGTTGGAAATGTCCTTCATGGAGTTTATGACCTCTTCTATGCTTTTTCCACCCTCTTTGGCAAGTTTTGCGCTTTCTTCACCAAATTGAGACGCTTCTTGCGAGTTGTCCGCAACTGATTTTATGGTGGAGGCCATTTCTTCCGCGCTGGCCGTGACCTCTTCGGTGGCGGCCGATACGTCTTGCATTTTTTTGGCAATATCCGTTACGGCTATCGTTGCCTCGTTCATGCCCTGCGATACGGATTCCACAGCTTCTGCCGTGTTATCCATCTCTTTTGAAGCTTCCCGAGCACTTTGATGGATGTTTTTCATGTTTTCCTTTAAGCGAAGAGTGGCATTTCTGAAGGCTTCAAACAGTTGGGATATTTCATCTCTTCCATCATGCACTTTGAATTCAAAAGTCAAATCGTTGTTTTGAAGCTTTCGTGCAGCTTCCATCAAGGGTTTGAGGTTTATCAACATGGCTCTTACGATCAACAGAGCCACAATGATGGAAATTACAAGCACGGCGAGTGGAACGTAAAGTTGAAGTAGCAACACGGTTTTGACAGAACTTTTGGTATCGTTTCCCACATTCTTTATATTGTTCTCCGCGATTTTTGCCATATCTGCTGCCGTTGCCACTATTTGATTTGCCAAACTCGTCATTTTGTTTTCTTCAACCGTTATGTTTTTGTTTCCATTGTGCACCGCTTGATCTATGACAGATGCCTGTGTTTCGAGAGAAGAGATAGAAGCCTGCATCGTTTTCAGATTTTTCGAAAATTCACCGAGTGACAATGCACTGAGTTTGTCAACGTTCGTTTTTAAATAGGATATGGATTGTGTGAGTTTACTCTTGTCTTCCGATGATTTGGTGGCAATGTAGGAAAATACGTTTTCTTCAACCCTCAGTGCAGCTATATGGATGTCTTTTGAAGTTATAAGAGCCTGTGAATAAATGTCTACAATGCTGTGAACTTTTGTGCCAACGTTGTTCATCTGGAAATAGATGAACATGCCGACCCCCCACAGTACAACTATAGGTACAACCATTAGCAAGATGATCTTTGCCCTCATACTCATGCCATTTCCTCCCTTTGTGAGTTTTCATCAAAAGTACAATGAACGTTACATTATGCTTTATTATAATACATTTGTCAAATTTTCCAACGATGTATGATGGTGATCAGTGAACTGTAAACAGTAATCAGTTACTCCTTACTGATCACGCGTCACCGATTACTCGTCACGCGTTACTGATTACTTGTTACTGCTTTATGAGCAAGAATGTGGAAATTGCTACACGGTAATGGTGAAAGAACTATATCCTCATTTGAGAATGTGAGCAAGCATTCCTCATAAATGCAATTACTGTAAAGGAATGCGCTTTTTGTGTTTGCCAACTTTTCTTATAAACCACGTTTGCAGTCCCAAAATGATCGCTAAAATGAAAATTGATGTGATTCCCAATCCAACGAGACCTCTTGCAAACTGAATTGCCAATCCACCGAGAAGTGGCCCTATGCCGAAGATCATCCCAATTATGGCTTCGTGAAACCCACCTTGCTTTCCTTCATCTTCGTCTTGAGAGTTGAGACCGTAAAAAATGGCGTATGTGTAAGGTACGGCATAACTCATACCGGCGAACAAGGAAATCAGAAAAAAGATCACAGGCGAGGTCGGCATGAAAATCAAAAAAACCATTACCGGAAAAACCAAGAGAAAGATCAGTGATATTTTGGGATTTGCGACCCAAATTTTGAATTTTCCGAGCAAGAGAAATGTCACCAACACTCCGATGTTGGCTCCCATGATGAGAAAACCGCTGATTCCTATGGATAATCCACTCATACTTATGACTTTGGGAAAAAGAGATAAAACCGCAGAATAAACGAGTCCAGAGAGAAAAAGGGTTGTCCTGTAAACTTTTCTGTAAAGTCCAATTCTTGGAAAGTCGATGAGCTTTGATGGAATTTTTAGTTTTGGTGATGGATCGAAATGAAGGTATTCTTCGTGCCTTAAAAGATCTCGTTTGAGTATAAGCGATGCGACAAAACTCAAAATCATTCCGTATCCGAACGTGATGTACGGAAATTTGACTATTAAGAAAGGTCCAAGTGCCATACCTATTATGTTTCCAGTGCTCCATGATATCGTGAATCTGTTTATCGTACTTGCCGGATCGATTCCGAGTTTTTTCTCTCTCTTTGAGAGCAACCCTTCTATTTGTGGGAAAAATGTCCCAAAGAAAAAATTCATTCCCGTTGCGAATATGAAGAGCTCCGCAACGTTTGACCAAAAAAAACCCAAAATGTTGAAAAAGGCAAAAAGCATGGTTGAGACCATCAAAAGCCTTTTCTGACCAAAACGATCTCCCAACCTTCCAAACGACAAGCTGGCCGTCACGTACGAAAGCGCACCGGTGAAATTTATCAACCCGATGGTAAAGAAAGAAAGGCCCCACCTCGCAGCTATTGAATTTATAGCGGAGGCCAGAAGATACGAGAGTATCGAAAAATTGTTTGAAAAAAGGTGGTACAAATGGAAGTGCCTTTTTATATTCATGATAAACTGACCTCGTTTTTATGTGTAAAATCGTGGCATACTTTGAAGCTTTACTCTTCCCTGAGTATTTTACTACCTTTTTTAAAAAATGGCATTCTTTGACATTTTGGTACCGCTTTTCAAGCAGTTCAATTTTTTTGAAGCCTTGTCAAAACTGAAAAGTCCCACATTGAAGCCACGTGTTATCGGATTTTAATGATATAATTCAACGAGGTGATGAATGTGAAAGAAGAAAAAGTTGACGTTGCAGTAATTGGAGGAGTGGCTGCGGGGACGAGTGCCGCCGCTGCTGCGGTAAGAGAAAATAAAGATCTCAAAGTTGTTTTGTTCGAAAAAGACAGATTTATTTCTTACGGTGGATGTGGAATCCCGTATTATATTGAAGGAATTACCAAAAGTTATGAGGATCTCATCATGTTCACGCCAGAAGCTTTCAAGAAGAGCAAGGGAGTGGATGTGAGGATTTTACATGAAGTCACTTCAATAGACCCGGTAAACAAAACGATGATCGTGAAAAATTTGGAATCCGCTGAGGATACAAAAGTGTATTTTGGCAAGTTGATAGTTTCCACCGGTGCTCAATCTTCAGTGCCTAAGATAGATGGATTGGAGATCGACGATAGAATTTTCAACGTTAGAACCCTTGAGGATGCCATAAAAATCCGGAAATTCATGGAAAACCAGAGCCCAAAGAGTGCCGTTATCTTGGGTGGGGGATACGTGGGATTGGAGATGGCCGAAGCGCTTGGAACCAACGGGATCAATGTGACAATTGTTGAAATGATGGAGCATGTAATGCCGACTGCGGATCCCAAAATGAGTGAACTCATAGAGGAAGAGTTGAATAAAAATCACGTCAAGGTTATGACTTCCACACAACTTAAATTCGTAAATGGCGGAGAAGATTCCGTGCGAGTTGGTACGACAAATGGAGTGATAGAAACCGACATGTTGATCATGGCAACGGGGGTGAAACCAGAAACAGAACTTGCAAAATCTTGTGGCATTCAACTCGGTACTCGCGATGCCATATCGGTTAATACTAAGATGAAAACGAATTTTGATGATATTTACTCCTGTGGCGATTGTGCCACCGTTCAAAACAGGTTGACTGGTGAAGAAGCTTACATACCACTTGGAACAACGGCAAACAAGATGGGAAGAATTGCCGGAAAGAACGCCGCCGGAAACTCAGAAAGCTTTAAAGGAGTCCTTGGAACGGCGGTTACCAAGATTTTCAATCTTGAATATGCCAAAACTGGTCTCACCTATGGGGAAGCCTTAGCGCGTTTTAAAGCTGGAATGACGCTTGTACATTCAAGATCTAAGGCACATTACTATCCAGACAGCGCACCGATTCACGTTATGCTTGTTTATGAACACAGAACAGGAAAAATTCTCGGGGCTCAGATGGCCGGTGCTGGCGTTTCGAAGCGTATAGACGTGCTCGCTTCCGCCATAACAGCCAACATGGATATCGAAACTTTGTCGAGTTTGGATCTTTCTTATGCGCCGCCTTTTGCTCCAGTTTGGGATCCCGTGTTGATCGCTGCAAATGTGGCGAAAAAAGAGGCTTAGGGTATGATAGCCGTTGTTAATGATTATGGACATGATGAGATCTTTTCAAAAACCGTGAAAGCTAAACTTTTTTCTTTGGCTCCAAACCAGAATGTAGTGGAAATATCAGAACAACTTGATTTTGGAGAGATTTACAAGGCTTCGGATGTACTTGAAAGGTTTGCGTCTTACATGGGGGAAAATGTATCCTTTCTCGTTTGTGTCAATGGTTTTAACGAGAGTTCACATATACCGATTGCAATGGTTACCAAAGATGGAAAGAGGTTTGTTGGATTTGATAACGGGGTGTTCACATCGGTAATAGAAAGATTTGGAATCCGTCAAATAAGGCGAATCGATATGCCAAAGGGATTTTCTCCATCTTTTGTGAAAACCACCTTTGATATTTTGATACCAACGATAGTGAAACTCGCGTCTGGAATGGATTTTTCTAAGGTGGGAGAGCTTTACATGACGTACTACAGCTTGAAGCACAAACGAGCTCGACTGAGAGGAAATTCCATCATTGAGGGAGAAGTTGCTTTTATAAATGGATTTGGTTCTGTAGAGACGAACGTGCCATTTGGATTTCTAAAGCGAATTGGGGTGGAAACCGGCGATCGTATAAAAGTGAACAAAAAGAATGCGACTGTGATCTTTAACGAACGTGACGGTGAAAATGAACAACTCATGGTACGAGAGGGAATGGGAGGATACGTTGAGATTTTTTCGCGAGATGTTAAAGCCGCTGGGCTTTTAAAAATTCATGCGAGATCGGAGATAAGATTGGAGGTTTGAGTATGGAAAATGTTGCGATCGTAACTGGTGGAAGTAGGGGAATAGGTTTTGCCATAGTTCAAAAATTGTTGAATGATGGTTACACCGTGGTCGCGACTTACATCCATTCTCCCGGAAAGCTGAAGGAAACGAATGCACATACGATCAAAGCAGATGTGAGTTCTCTTTCTGATGTTGAAGCGACGGTAAAGATGGCAAAAGAACTTGGGACGATCAAAGTTTTAGTGAACAACGCCGGGGTAGTTGCGGATGATCTTTTGCTCAGAATGAAGGACGATGAATGGTCTAAAGTTGTGGATGTTAACCTTAACGGGACTTTTCAAATGACCCGTGCCGCAATACGCAGCATGCTCAAAAATGGTGGGGCGATCGTTAATATCGCCTCTGTGGTTGGCCTCGTCGGTTCAGCTGGTCAATCAAATTACGCCGCTTCAAAGGGTGGAATAATAGCATTCACGAAGAGCGTTGCAAAAGAATACGCCAAGAAAAACCTTCGTGTCAACGCAGTGGCTCCAGGGTTTATAGAAACTGATATGACCTCCACGTTAGACGAAGCCCATAGAGCCAAATATTTGCAGTTAATTCCGAGTGGAAGGTATGGTAGCCCAAAAGAGGTAGCCGAAGTTGTGGGATTCTTGGTTTCAGATGCGGCTTCTTATGTCACCGGACAAGTTATCAACGTGGATGGCGGAATGGTGATGTGAACAAGTGAGATTATGGCCTTTTTCCAAAGCCGAAAGCCACACTTCTATTGGGATAAAAACGCTTGTTTTTTCGATTTTACTTGTCGTGGTTATGGAGATATTTGTCTACCTCGTATTTTTTCCTCCATTTGCGCTTTATTGGTTGATCGTTTTTGCACTCGATTTTGTCGTTTATTTTACCTCGGCCATATTTGTCTTTTTGGTTCTCGATAAGCCTTTGATTTCTCTTATGAATCGTGTGAGACGTACAACTCTTACTTTGAAACCCGCGCGAATCTCTGGGTTGAAAGGAGAGTTGAGTGATATTCTTAAAGAGGTGGACCGACTTGCGGAGACGTTGAACAGAGAACGAGGTGGATTGCTTGAGACGTACAACGAATATAAAAACATCGTAGAGTCTTTGGAGGAGGGCCTCGTTATGGTGTTGGAAAACGGCGAGATTCTCATGATGAACAGCGGAGCAGAAAAAATATTTTCCACCAGAAGATCCGAATGGAAAAACAAAAAATTTAACGACTTTTTGAGATTCTATGGGATAATTCTTGATGAAAAGAAAAAAGTTATTTTGGCGAAAAAGATAGGGAAACGACTCGTAGTTCGGGAAGTTTCTATGGAATTGTCAGGTAAGTTTGCGACGCTCTACGTCTTGAATGACGTTACCGAGGTTTCAAACTTGGAAATGGCCTTAACGCGTGCCGAAAATCTCGCTCTTTTGGGCAAGATGACCGCGTCGGTTGCTCATGAGATAAAAACTCCGATAGCTTCCCTCAAACTTTCGGTGCAGCTTTTGAAACGTCAACTTGGTGATGTGGATCGGGATGTCTCAGAAACACTTGAAGTTTTGGACAAAGAAGTCAGGCGTGTCGAGGAAAGATCAAGGGGATTTCTTGAATTTTCCAATCCGCATTTTGAATTAAAAAACATAAACATTGTTGATGTGGTAAAAGAGTCTGTAAAACTGGCGAAAATACGAGCTCGGGACCGTAAAATTGAAATAATTCTAACTCACAAAGAGGAACGCATTCCGGTACTTGGAGATGTAAATGCCTTGAATTCGGCTTTTTTAAACGTACTTGTAAACGCGATGGATGCGTGTGAAGAAAGCGGAAAGGTGGAGGTAAAAGTTGAAAGGCGGTCAAACAGTGTCCTCTTAACCTTCACAGACAACGGTGTCGGCATACCTCCAGATTCTGTGGATTACGTTTTCGAACCGTTTTTTAGCCTTAAAAACGGCGGAACGGGCTTGGGTATGAGCATCGTCAAAAGGGTTATAAATTCGCATGGTGGAAAAGTTAATGTGGAAAGTAAAGAGGGAGAAGGAACCACCGTGGAAATGCAAATTCCCACGTCAGGTGATGAAAATGGCTGAAATACTCGTCGTTGAGGATGATGAAAGTTTGAACAAATTGATATGTAAAGCTTTAAAAATAGAGAAATACAAGGTGAAGGGTGTAAAAACCATTTCCGACACTTTGGAGGCCATACGAGAAAGTGATTACGACCTCGTTATTTTGGATATAATGCTTCCAGATGGAAACGGAATGGAAATCATGGAAAAGCTGCTTGAAAGATCAACGGTTATCGTCATCAGTGCCCACGGAGACATAAACGTTGCCGTTAAAGCCGTACAAATGGGAGCCTTTAATTTCATGCCCAAACCTTTTGAACTTGCCAGTCTCATAACTGAAGTTGGACGCGCTTTGGAGAGCCGTGAACTCAGACGAGAAAACATCTCTCTAAAATTACCGACAAAATTGGTTGGAGAAAGCCCGGCGATGAGAAAGTTGAGAGATGTGATCAAGACCGTTTCATCGAGGAATGTCACCGTCCTTGTAGAAGGAGAGTCGGGAACTGGCAAGGAATTGGTGGCACGGTCCATATGGGAGCTCAGCGATCGTTCAAAAGATCCGTTTATAGCTGTCAATTGTGGGGCAATACCGCTGGAACTTTTTGAATCGGAACTTTTTGGTTACGAGAAGGGCGCTTTTACCGGTGCCTCTAAATCGAAGCCTGGCAAATTCGAACTCGCAAACAAAGGTGTGCTTTTCTTGGATGAGATTGGCGATCTTCCAAAATCGGTTCAAGTCAAACTTTTGAGGGTGTTGGAAACTTCCGAGATAGAAAGACTTGGCGGGGTTAAATCGAACCACGTGGACGTTAGGGTGATATCCGCCACCAACAAAGGTTTGGAGGAAGAAGTTGAGAAGGGGAACTTCAGAGAGGATCTTTATTACAGGATCAACGTGGTAAAGATAGAAGTGCCGCCTCTCAGGGAAAGAATTGAGGATATTCCCATTCTCGTCGATCATTTCTCACGAATTTTTGCAAATCAGATGGGAGTGAAGTTCAAGTTCTTTACAGAAAAAGCCGTTGAGGCTTTAAAAGAGTATCCATTTCCCGGCAATGTGCGCGAGCTTCAGAATGTGGTGAGATCGGCGATGGTTTTTTCAAAAAGTGACAAAGTGGATTTGGATGCTCTTCCACCCAAAATTGTGGGAGCAAAGAAGAATCACGTTCAGATACCAATCGGTGTAAAATTGGAAGATGCGGAAAGAATGTTGATAACGGCCACCCTTGAACACTTTGGGGGAAACAAAACGCAAACTGCAAAAACACTCGGTATAGGTTTAAGTACCCTGCACAACAAGTTAAATCAATGGAGGGAAGAAGGTGCAAAAAAGGATTGAAGTTTTGGACAAGGGATTTGTAGAGTTGGAGGATGTCTTTGGAGGGGATGGAATTGCGATAAAAACGGCGAGAATATCGTACATGTCGCGCTCAGATCCAGAGGGGGACAAAAAGCTCGTAAAGACCTTGATGATGAACGGACACGAGTCGCCATTTGAGCATATCGTGTTTACTTTTTACGTAAAAGCGCCAATATTCGTTGCGAGACAGTGGTTTAGACATCGAATTGGTTCCTTCTCCGAACGTTCGGGACGATTTACAGAATTCGAAGAGGAGTTTTACGTTCCGGACAAAACAAGAGCTGGAGAAAAGGTTGAAAGCATGAGAACGGCCATGCACAACGCTTTTGAGACTTACAAGTCCCTTTTGAAATCGGGAATAAAGCGTGAAGTGGCGCGGATGGTGCTTCCAATGAGTTTGTACACCCAGTGGTACTGGACTGTTAACGCAAGAAGCTTAATGAATTTTTTAAACCTTCGTACTGACAAGCATGCGCAGTATGAGATAAGAGAGTACGCAATGGCAATAGCGAAATTTTTCAGTGAAAGCTGTCCTTTAACTTACGACGCTTTCGTTCGTTATGCGTACAAAGGAAATGTTTTGGAGGTGTGACGGTGATCGTACTCGCTCACAGAGGATATTCAGGAAATTACCCAGAAAATACCCTTTTGGCGTTTGAAAAAGCTATGGAATTTGGAGCGGATGGGGTGGAATTGGATGTGCATCTTACCAAAGATGGGAAAATGGTGATTTGTCATGATGAAAGTTTGTACAGGACGTACGGCAAACGTGCGAATATCAAAGAGACAATTTTTGAGGAGCTGAGAAATTACGATTCCATGGGGCAAAAAATGCCGACGCTTGAGGAAGTTTTTCAAATTTTGCCTGCAAGTTCAATCATCAACATTGAGCTTAAGACCAACGTCGTTTCTTATCCATTTCTCGTTGAAAAAGTTTTGGAGCTTGTCAACAAAAATCATCCTGAGAGGGTGTGGATCTCGTCTTTCAACCATTCAACCCTTGTGCATGTGAGGGAGCTGGATAAAAATGTGAAATTGGGAATGCTCTTTGACAATGAACATGCCAAGAATTTAAGGGCGAGTATGGAGTTGAGCTTAAAGATCAATGTCTTTTCGTATAACGTTCCCATCGAAGCGGGAAGTTTTGAAGAATTTGACCGCTTCATCGATTTCGCCAAAGGTAATGGCATAAAGATCGTGTTTTGGAACTCTAACACCATAACCGACATGAATTTTGCTCAAAAACACGATGCGTACGCGATCATAACGAACGAAGTCGAACGTGCAACGAGATTTTTCAAAGGGAAAATGTGGCATGAGTGATGAACTGGCTCTTCGTGTGCTCAAACTGCTCAAAATTGAAAAAAAGCCCAAGTTTCCCCATTATTTTGAATGGGCTCTCTCTCACAGTTCGTACGCCAACGAAAAAGGGACGACTTCTTATGAACGTTTGGAGTTTCTCGGGGACTCCATTGTTGGCTTTGTCATAGCCCATAAGACTTTTGTGCTTTTTGGTCACATGTCTGAGGGAGAAATGGCCAAAATAAAGGCGGTAGTTGGAAGTGAACCGGTGTTGGCTGAGGTGAGTAAAAAAATAGGCCTTAGCAGCTTGATTCTTACTGGTAAGAGTTTAGAATCGGCAACTGAAGAGGATATGGAATCCATTTTTGCGGACGTTTTTGAATCCACAATGGCCGCCGTTTTCTTAAATTACGGGTTCGAAACCGTTTACACCATCATCTCTGAATTTCTCACCGAAAAGATAAAAGCCGTTGCCGACAAAAAACTCTTTTTTGATTACAAGACAGAGCTTCAAGAGTACACTCAGGAACATTTTGGTGTTTTACCAGAATACGTGTTGATCGATGAAAGAGGGCCAGCCCATAAAAAGTCTTACACGTTTGAAGTGCAAATAGAGGGTAACCCTTATGGACGTGGAAATGGCAAATCCAAGAAGGCTGCCGAACAAGTTGCAGCAAAAAATGCCCTCAGGAGGCTTAAAGGGCTTTGAAAATCATCCCAATTTTCTTTCCTAATGCGGGGTGCTCTCACAGGTGTGTCTTTTGCAACGAATGGATGGCAACCATGAAATCGTTTCCCAAATCCGTAACAAATGAGATTCACAGAGCGTACGAATTTTATCACGGAGACAGCAATTCGGAACTGGCACTTTATGGTGGAACCTTCACAGCTCTCGAAAACTGGAAAGATATTTTGGAAGAGGCACACACTTGTGTTGAAGAGCTTGGTATGAAAGGCATAAGGTTATCCACCCGTCCCGATGAGATAAAAGACGTGAATTTTTTAAGGGCCAACGGCGTGCTGCACGTTGAAATAGGAGCGCAGTCAATGTGTCAAGATGTCCTGGACGCTTCAAAACGCGGACATACTCCTGAAGATGTCAGAAGAGCCGTGGAAATGTTGAAGAGCAGTGGCATAAAAGTTTCCGTTCATCTCATGACAGCACTTCCAAAAGACACCAAATGCAGATCCATTTATTCTTCTTTTGAAATTGCAAAATTAAGTCCAGATGGTGTGCGCATTCACCCCACGCTTATTTTGAAAAAAACGGAATTGGAAGAGTGGTATTTGAAGGGACGATATGTTCCGCAATCTTTGAAAGAAGCTTTAGATTGGGTATCGGATATGGTAGCCATCTTTTTAAATGATAGAATACTTGTGGAGAGAATAGGAATGTATCAAGACGAGAAAACCTTGGCAAATGTTGTGAAAGGACCGTTTCATCCAGCTTTTGGTGAACTGGTAAGAGCTGCGCTTTACAGGAAATTTTTGGTTTCAACGAAAGCGCAGAAAGTTTTTGCACCTCCAAGATTGCGCTCTCAGATAGTTGGGAGAAACCGCGATCTTGAAATAGAATTTTTGCCGTCTGATCGGATTTTGATCGAGGGTAAAAATGGGGAAGTTGGTTTTGATGAATGGCTTTTGAGGTACGTTCAATCACTCAAGGAGATGGCTCGATGCGACTTGTGAGATTGGAACTCAGTGGATTTAAATCCTTTGGGACAGCGGTAGCATTTGATATTCCCAAAGGCATAACTTGTATTGTGGGGCCGAATGGTTCCGGAAAATCCAACGTGGTTGACGCTGTGAGATGGCTTTTTGGGGAGAGAGCCAACGCCAAACTGAGGATGCCAACGAGCGCTGACGTTCTTTATGCGGGCTCTCAAAGTGTGAAGCGTGCTGAAAAAGCATCCGTCAAAGCTTTTTTCTCTGATGGTTCTCGTGAAATAACGGTTGAGAGGTTGTACAACGCCGACGGTAAAAATACGTATTTTCTAAACGGTTCACCTTCGAGATTGAAAGATATTTCTGAAATTTTCATGGGAACTGGTACAGGTCGTGATCTTTATTCCATAGTCGGTCAAGGAGAAATTACCCAGTTGGTCAACTCTTCACCTGAACAAATAAAAAACCTTCTCGAAGAAGCGGCAGGGGTCGCCGTGTATAAAGCCAGAAAAACAGAGACCCTCTCAAAACTCAAAGACGTGCAAGAAAATTTGAACAGATTGAACGATGTAATTTCAGAAGTGGAAAGAACCATGAGATCTCTCAACCTCAAATCCAAACGTGCTAAAAGGTACAAAGAATATGAGGAAGAACTCAATTTCAGAAAGAGAAAATACTTTGGTCATTTCTTTTTCCTGAATTCCACCAAATTAAAAGAAATTGAAGAAAAAATGGCTGGAACGTCTGAAACGATAGAAACGTTGCAAAAAGAGCTCTACGATCTTGAAGTTCAATTTTCTGAGTTGAAAGAGATGTCCTCAAGTGTGGAGGAAGAGATAAAGAGATTCGAAAGCGAGCTTGAAAAATACCGTGAACGTGAAAAAACCTTGTCAAATTTGAAAGAGATGTATTCGGCTAAACTCTCAAGAGAGAGGTCCGTTTATGTGGAGCTTGGTACTAAAAAGGATTCGATGCGATCGGAGCTGGATAGGAGTTTTGGACGACTTGAGGAGTTGAAAAGGCTGATAAACAGCCTTGAAGAGGAAAACCAAAAATTTTCATCACAGTTGAAAAAGCTTGAGAAGATCCACTCTGAAAAAACGGACGAGATAAGTAAAAGCGAAAGAGAGCGTACGGAGATAAAGTCAAGAATTTCCAGTTTAACGAAAGAGCACAACACGTTGGAAGTGGCAAAAGATAAAGCGTTGGAAAGCATCAAAGATCTTGATCAACGTCTTAAAGTTGTGGAATCTCAATTGGCTGAAAAGCAAGCGATGGGTAGAAAATTTCAAGACGAAATTGACAGAATAGCCTCTGAGGAATCACAGGTTGTTGCCGTACTTGAAGAACACAATAAAAAGTTGAATGACTTGGATGATAAGCGTAGAGAAATTGAAAATACCGTGGCAGATCTCAGAAAGAAACGTGATTCTCTTAATTCCGAGAGGATGGAATTAAGCTCCAAACGTGAAATATTGAAACGCAACGTTGAAGAATACTCTGGATATTCCAGAGCGGTGAGAACCGTTATGAATAGCCACGTTGATGGAGTGGTGGATGTCGTTGCGAACTTGATTGATGTCCCTAAAGATATAGAAACAGCGGTATCCGTGCTTCTCGGTGGCCGTGCTCAGAATATAGTCGTGAAGAACTCAGAAGTGGCAAAACGATGTGTCCAAATATTGAAACGGGCCAATGCAGGTCGCGCGACTTTCATACCGTTGGATATCGTTGATTTGAGAGAACCCTCCATGGAAGCTTCCGTGATGTCGGCTCCTGGTATGATTGGATACGCATTTAAACTCGTTAAAGCTTCCAAGGGATATGAGAAGCTCGTTAATTTCATCTTTAGAAAAGATCTCATAGTGGACAGCCTCGATAACGCCATATTGTTAAGGAAAAGAACCAACATCAAATCGAGAATCGTCAGTTTGGATGGACAGCTGTTGGCTTCTTCTGGAACCATAACCGGTGGAAGTCCGGAACGTACGGATCTCGTTTCGCACAGGCGACTTCTCAGGGATATAGAATCAAAAATTACAAAGATATCCGAGGAGTTGAAAAAAACGGATGCAAAAATAGCCGATATGGAAGTAAGTAGAGAGATCGCGTTTAAAGAAAAGAGTGATCTGGAGAAGAGACTTTTAAAAGAAAATTTGGAATTAAACAACTCTCGAAATGACAGAGAAAGTTTGCTGTCTAAACTTGCTTCTCTTCAAAAAGAAGTGGAGGAATTGGAAAAATTCAAAAAGGATTACGTGCGAAGAGCGGAAAAAGCTAAGGCTACAGTTGACAACTCTGATAAAAGAATTAAAGAGATAGATCGCGAAATTTCAGATTTGGAAAACAAGCTCAAAGGTGACTCAACTGAGAGTTTACGCAGACGCCAGGAAATAGAAAAATTGCAAGAGGAAATGATAGATCTGAAGATAAAGATCAACTCAGTTCTTGAACGTAAAGGTGGGTATCAAAAGGAATCTTCAAGATTGTCGAAACGCGTTGACGAGGTGAATGCTGAAATTTCGGAAATAAATGCGAATTTGGAGAAGACGTCAAAAGATATCAAACAAACTCAGGAAAGATTAGTAGCTGTGGAGCACGATCTGGAGTCGGTGCGTCGCGACACTGAAGAGTTGTTCAGACGTTCTAAAAGTTCAAAGGGGAGCAGAAATGAGACACTCAAAAAACTTGAGAATCTGGAAAAAGGTGTCAACGGCAGGCGAAAAAAGTTGGAAAAGCTCAGGGAACAACTGCACACTCTCGAATTGGAAAAAGTCTCGCTCGTTTCTTCAGTTGATGATTCGCTGAAAGAGTTAGTTGAGGCTGGTGGTTCAAAAGACGAAGCTCAGATCGTGGACGAAACAGAGCTCGAAACACTTTCTTCTGAGATAGAGGAGTACAAACGAAAGATGAAATTCCTTGGACCGGTTGATATTTCGGCAATAGAAGAATACGAAGGCGTCGAGAAGAGATACAAAGATCTCATGGCGCAGAAAAACGATCTTGAAAAGTCTTGTGCTTCGCTTGAAGATGTGATCAAACGGACGGACGAAGAAGCCAGAACGCTTTTGGTCAAAACTCTTGATAGAATAAACGAAAACTTTTCAAAAATGATTTCAATCCTTTTCACAGAGGGGAGTGGGTATCTTTCTTTCGTGGGAGAAAAAGATATTCTGGAATCGCCGGTGGAAATAAATGTAAAACTTCCCGGTAAGCGTGTTCAAAAACTTTACACGCTTTCTGGAGGAGAGAGAGCGCTTGTGGGATTGGCTTTGATATTTTCACTTCTCATGATAACTCCCAGCGCCTTTTATATACTTGATGAGGTGGATGCGGCGCTTGACGATTTCAGTACCCAAAGGTTCGTAGATTTGTTAGGTGAATATTCAAAAAGCTCGAATTTTTTGATCATGACTCATAACAAACTTGTCATGGAAAAAGCGGATATACTTTATGGTATAACAATGGTGAATGGTTCTTCCACCGTTATACCGGTAGAACTCTCCGAATTTTCGGAAACAAATGCGGAGGATTGAAAATGTACGACAGAAGTCTTATAAGAAATATATCGATCATCGCCCACATAGATCATGGAAAATCCACGCTGGCGGACAGAATACTCGAGCTCACGCACAC
>WFSH01000214.1 GCA_015486145.1 Mesoaciditogaceae bacterium | reverse complement strand
CATCCTGTGCCTTCTTCGCAGCTATCGCTTTGGTCGTGAAAGCAAGAATACATTGCACACTGTGCAATCTTGCTCTTTGTTCTTTCACATCTTGTATGGCGTCTTCATATGTTTTGACGAAGGCTTCAAGGAGTGGTAAAAACAAAAAAACAAGATCTAAAGTACGCTCAGACATTCATAATTGAATACTTCACTTTTTCAACACGTCCTGTGCCTCTCTTTGTAGCTATCGCTTTGATCATGAAAATGGTCATTCCGGCCATTGAGCCGGAATCTCGTTTTGAAGAGATCCTGAATAGTTCTCTCGGAACTCTCAAGATAACAACGTGGATAATTCAGCAGCCTTTTGTACAGGCAATTCATGAATTGCCCCTACGAAACGAAAAAACAATGAGCTCATATGTCCTGACAGTACTTCGAAGGTGCTTATTCTTTACTTGATGACAAGACCTTTTGAATGACTTTGATCAAACTTACAAGAACAGAATATGGAAATGTCATATTATGACTCTATCGTTTTAATCTGATTTATCAAAGAAATCGTCACCTTTTTACCCACACAAAAATGAAGAGAGCCACCTAATTTGATCAAAAAACTATCTTTATGGTAAAATTCAATATGTGCGGCTATAGCTCAGTTGGTAGAGCATCAGCTTCCCAAGCTGGGGGTCGCGGGTTCGAATCCCGTTGGCCGCTCCAAAGCCCTCGCACAGAGGGCGTTTTTGTTTTAGGAGGTACTCGCACGTGGAACTTTTAAAGGATAATGTTTGGATAAAACGGGGAAACACCAATGTGGGTATTTTTAAAACAAACAAAGTTACGTACGTGATCGACACCGGATCCAGCGTAAAATTTGCCAAAGAATTGCTTTCTGAGATTGGTGATAAACAAAAAGTTGTTTTGAACACCCATTCGCACGCTGATCACATCCAGGGGAATGTTCTTTTTGAAAAAAATGGTGCCAAGATATACGCAAACGAATTGGAAGTCCCTTTCATTCGGAATCCCGCGCTTGAATCTCTGTGCCTTTACGGAGCGAACCCTCCAAAAGTACTCCATTTGAGTTTTTATTTGGCTAAGCCTTCTGATGCCATGCCCTTTGAAAGTGAAGCGATCTCATCTGAATGTGAAATCGTTTCACTTCCAGGACATTCTCCCGGTATGACGGGAATAAAAATAAACCGGGTGATCTTTTGTGGTGACGCCTACTTTGGTAAAAATATCTTGGAGAAATATTCCTATCCTTACCTCGTAAATGTGAAAAAGTTCCTCGCATCTCTTGAGATCTTGCAAGACTTAGATGTTGATCTTTACGTCCCATCCCATGGAAATCCAACGCCAGATCCACATTCTGATATTGAGGAAACAAAAATAGCCGTTCAAAAATTC
Organism: Mesoaciditogaceae bacterium; assembly: GCA_015486145.1. GTDB lineage: Bacteria > Thermotogota > Thermotogae > Mesoaciditogales > Mesoaciditogaceae > WFSH01. The sequence goes on along the minus strand of WFSH01000214.1, from coordinate 11,659 downwards.
GTGAATGTCGTGTTTAAAACTCTCAAAGAGCCGCTATACGTGGAGATTCTGTGCGAAAAAGTTTCGAAGAAAATGTCGATCACCCTTAATAATGGAACCTTTTATCTTTTCAGATCATTCATAAGCTCTATTTTGAGTTATCTCGAAGAATCAAAAGAAATAGTGGAAATCAAACCAGGCATGTGGACCAGCTCGAAAATTTAAACGACGAGACTCCACATCATACCAAAAATCACTGGCTGCTTGCAAAACACTATCCATTCTATCAATTGCTTTCGCTTTTTACCTCAAGCAATTTTTCTTTTGTTGACTCTGTCTTAACTTTTTTATTTCTCGAAGTCACATATTGAATTGCCATTCCAAGTACCACCAACACGGTCCACAGAATGAAAAATGAAAACGCCTCGTTTTGCTTTATCATGTTGTCAACGCTTAAAAAGTTATAAAAATTCGCCTGATAAACGCTTCCAATATTCAGTAAATGGGCAAGATAATAAAACTGGTTCGATATTTCACCCAATACCATATGAATTTTTGTTAAAACATTTTGAGACATTGCCAAGGATTGTGCGGGAAGAGAGAATTTTACACTCTCAATTTTCAACACATCAATTGTCGCGAAAATTAGCGTCCAAGATCCGATCATAGATGTTGCAAGTATTGTGGCAAATCTGTTGAGTTTCACAGTCAAAATACCAATTACCACAGCTATAACCATGGCTAAAGATCGATTTTGACCATAGTTCGCCATAAAAACCATTGTAGCTATGTATCCTATTTCACATCCTGTTAAAAATGCAAGTAAGTAATAAAGATACTTTGGAATGGCAAGTCCTATTATTCCGGCAATTATTCCAACAACTACAGCAACGCTTTCTTGCACACTACATACAAAATAAGAAAACGTGAACCCTGCTAAAAAGAGCAAACACGATGCAAACCACCTATTCCAAGCTATTTTTCTGAGAATCTTGTATCCCAAAATCCAAAGAAAAAATCCTATTACGCCCAAAAGAACAATGTAGGCTATCGACGAATTCACGAATTTTTTTGTGGGAAGCGATGGATTTTGAGATTTGGGAGTTCTCTGTACACCAGAGATAACCGATGAATTTTTCGAGGCATGAACTTGATTCCCGTTTTCGAGATTTTGTTTCAACATTTTCGAAGTCTGAGAATAATTTAGATTTTGATCACAAGCAGTTTGAGAGACTTGCAAGAATACCTGAACTACTCTATTCCGATTCACATTTGGTTCGTTAAGCGTATTCAACAAGCTTTTTACGTAATTTTGAGCATCCGATATTGTCCAATTGGGGTTCTTACTTTCAAGAGTAAACAGGTTAGAATAAAGATTCACAAAGCTCGGAGTATAAGAACCGTATTGCGTGGTTAATCCTGGCAAAATGTTTAAAAGTGAGATGACACTAAGATCATTTTCACCATTTTCCACAGACATCGCGGAATTAAGAGTACTTAACAGCGTGTCCTCATTTACTGACGGATCCTGCATCAAACGCATCATAATGCTTGCCAACTGCACATCCAATCGGCTTTCTGTTATCATTCCACCACTTTCGACATTTACCGCTATCACAATGGCTTTTTTCAGATGTGGATATTTATCCAATTTATGCCATACGTTGTTTCCTCTTGTGTAAAGCCATTTTCCAATTTTTTTTGCTCTATTAAAAATTTCTTCGCCATTTTCGTTGAGAAATTTATTCACGGAATTTTGAGCCGATTTCCACAGCCGTGGATTTGATTTTTCAGCTTCGTCTAAAAAATTAGACACGCTCTTGCCAGAGTTATTTATCGTGTTATTCACGAAGTTCTTTACTTTGCTTATACTGCCACTGTTTTGATTGTAGATTTCATTTGCCTTTTTCTTTATTTTATTCACAAAGTTGTTCACGTTACCGTTGTTATAGATCTTGTTAATCTCATTTTCCCCTTTATTTACAAAGTTCTCGGCTCCATTTAGAAAATTATCGAGCCCCCCGGCAAAAAGAAAAGATGCGGAAACAACAGACAAAAGCAAAAAAATCAAAATTACTTTTTTCATTTTTTCTCCTACCTTTCCCACTATTGCCTTTTCTGCGTTCAATTCATTTAATCGAAATTGAGTAAACTTGGACCGTATTCATTTTCTGTAAAGCTTCCTCTCGAAGCCAACAACACTATAAGCCATATGGCACCGACTATCGGAATTAAAATTATAAACATCCACCAACCACTTTTACCTATATCATGCAGTCTTCTCACGGAAACTGCCAACTCTGGCAAAAAGATAAACAACAAATAAATAAAACTGAGGGGACCAAAAGCAAAAATACCCAAACCGTAGCTGCCACGACCGTGAGTGGGTATCAATCCCCCCATAAAGGTGGCATCCAAATACTGTAAAAACAGAGAAATGATAAGGTTGATCAGGTAAAACATCCAATACTCTCTTCTTCCCGCTCTTCCATTGAATACCGCATATTTTTTCAACACGGATAAATATGTTTTCATATTTTTTGTCACCTCACAATCTTTCCAAAACTTACTTTAAAATCACAATTCCTCTTTTGATCTTCTTTCCCCTCTCGTCTATCCAAAATTTATACTTTTTCCCATCCACTACCTTTTTCGGTTTCATTCTTGGATTCCTAAAAATAACACTACCACTTTGCTCTATTTCAACATCCATTTTGTTGTTGGAAAAAGACGCAAAATCCGATATAACTTTTTCATTCGCAGAATTTGCGACTCCCATTCCCACTGTAGACTTTGAAATTTCGTTAAATGCTCCGTTAAAATTCGATCTAAAAATCTTGATGGCCATGGTGTTATCCTTGAAAATGTTGCCCATAGCTCCTATTTCACCAGAATTAAAGACTCTAAGTCCCTCAGCATTGGCGTAAAATTTGTTAGAAAGGAAGTGTGAAAGCTGAGAATCAACTATTAGCGCTCCACATGTATTTTTTAAAAAAGTATTATTCTTTAAATCAACATTTGTATTATCTCCATATATACCGGATTGAGCTTGAAATTCAAATATTGAGCCCACTGAATATACATGAGAATAGTATGATTTTACTCCCATAACATTCAAACGAAAAGTTGTGTTTTTTAAGACACCCGTGGAGGAATACGTAAGAATTCCAACTTTATTGCCCTCAAAAGAATCATGATCGCATGAAAAATCAACCTTTTTTGCAAGGATTCCAACTTCATTATTTATAAATTTAACATTTTTAATCCATATATTACTCTGTGGCCGGAGCGCGACCTTGGCATTTTTAAGTATCAAATTTGAGAGAGTCGAGTTATTAGAAGTTATCATCACTCCTTCCCACATTTCATTGGGTAATCCCTTCAAAGTCAAGGTTCCACCCAGAACCTTTAAGTTCGCAACAGAAATGTAAGCACGCTTATCAAACAAAATGGTAACATTGCCTTCTGTGACCAACGTGTTCCTGATAATAGGATGAGAAACATAATACTCCCCAGTTTTGAGTGTCTCCGAAGCAGAAGGAAAGATTTTGGCATGAATGAGCTCTGGATCTTCAAAATAGAGTTCTACAGGTGTACTTTTGATTTTCCCCATTTCATTCCAAATTTTCACTTTAATCTTTTTTCCAACTAAATTACTGGACGGTAACGTGATATTTAACATCCAGTTTTTAAAACGAAATTGCTTTTTCTCTCCTTCAAATGAACAAAATGTTTCAAAAATTGACTTTTTCACTTGTGCAGAAAAAATTCCCGTCGGGTGATAAGAAAACTTTTTTAACTTTGGTGGTGGAAGCACAATGGAAATGTGAATTGGAGTGCTTTCGTTTCCGACCTTGTCTATTGCCACCACTGTCGCACCTGATGTGTAAGGAATGATAATGTGAGAAGAGACTGTTGTGGTCTTTTTAGTAGAAGTATCCACAATAAATCTCGCTTTCTTGTTAGACAAAAAATTAAGCATTATGCCGTTAGGTTCAAAATCGTAGGAAACCTTTACCTTGGGAGGAATGCTGTCCCGAATTATTCTTATGTGTCTCACAAAAAAACCGTTCTTAATGGTTATGTCGTTAACTCCCTCATGCAATTTTATGCCTTTGAACGTTGATTTGTTGGTTAACGTGGGAACGGGTGATAATTCAGGGATCGTAAATGTGAATGGTTTTCCTTTCACGTTTCCAGGATAAAGAGGTGTTATCTTGTATTTAACGCCTGCCTTTCCTATTTTCCCACTCCATCGGTTTAATTTGCTCTTTCCTATAAGCTGTTTACTTTCGTAAATGAAAAACTGCACAGGTTTTATCTGAGCATCATTCATTTTCCATATTACTTTCATAAGTTTATTGACACTATAAAAATTTACTTGTCCATTTTCTATTTCAGAAAATGTCGGAGCACTTAACATCTCTTTTTTCGTTTTGATAAACAGAGAATTATTCAAAGTGATGTTCATTTCTCTGATCAACTTATTTCCCAAATAAAGATACGCCGTATACTTTCCCGCTCCAAGTCGAAATGTAATTTTACTTAAGGGTGTTATGCGTTTGCTCTTGTTATTCACTTCCAACGTATAAATCGCACTCTTCCCCGCACTCATAACAAACTCGACATTCCAAGGTTGAAAGAAAAAATAAAGCAAGAGTCCAATTACTATTCCACTTGCTATCCCGATGAAAAGTAAGATTTTCTTCTTCACTTCTTTTCCCCCTTTGTTTCAAAAACAGGTAGCGTTACCGCTACCTGCTCGAAACTTTACCACCTTACAACTCTTTTCCTATAATGTAATCAACTTTGTAAGAAGTGCCACCTTCTTTGTTTTTAACAACGGTAAATTGGAGCCACAAAGCTATGTTCCTAAGAACTTGAGCTCCATTTTGAGTGGTATAAAGATCATTTACAGCATCTTGAAAATTACTGTAGTATTTAGATTTCCCATTTTTAAACGTGATATACGCTTGAGCATTTTTAGAATACGGCAAAGCTTTGACATAAGCCTGTGTAAACATTTGGTACGATGCTGGTTCGAACGAAACTAACTTTCCAACGTATATTTCCCATATAGTTGCATGTGCAGTTTTATACTCGAAATTGCTACCACTTTTTATTTTCTTGTGTATGTCAAACCGTATTTTCCCACTTATAACTGCTGTAGAAGGAAGATTCAAATTCTCAAGTTCTCTCGCAACGTCTCTCCAATATTTTACAAAATTCACTTTATCCAAACTGTTCACGTCGTATGCCCCATCTTTGTAAAGAACATTGAATTTCTCAATACTTCCCAAAGTTGCCATTTTCCTTTCTAAGTTAAGTCTATCAACAACCGGATAGTACATGATCCCAGCATTTTCAAAATCCATTTTGCTCTCGTTTTTATTGCTGTATTCTTTTATTTCAACAGGAACTCTAACTCTTATTCCCTTTAGCTGTTGACCTATCTCACTTATTCTAAAAGATTCCCTTTTCTGAATCGTTATGTCCGAACTGGTGTTGATCAATTCACTAAAATCACTTGTTTTATACAGTTTTATGAGCTCATTGCTCTTTCCAACCTTAAGTTCTATCACTTCAACCGTGGAATCTTCTGGTAGGGAGACTTTTTTACCGTTAATTTCCAAGTAATAATTTTTACCACTGCTCATCAATTTCCCAGTTTCAACTTTATTTACAATTTTTAAAACTTTCGGAAAATCAGGAAGGGAATTAAAATAACCCACAAAATCCCTTCCTATGTATGTTTTTGAGGTAGTTATTGGATTACCATTTGGTTCTATTATCGTGCTGTTAACGGTTACTTGGGTATTATCCAATCCTACAACATCTTTTCCATCTTTCATATTAACGGCAAACACAGCTGGATCAGCTAAACTTGCCTTTATAGATTTCACTATCCCCTTTTTCATTTGAGGAAGCGATAGCACGAATATGTTGTACCCCAAGTTTTTATAAGAAACATATGTCATGAAATTGTTAAACGTTCTCACAGGTACCAACAACTTTGGATTTGAAGAAACATTTACTTTCTTTTCAAAACATATCATTGTTGATAGTGCAATTGTCCACCATCTTGATGCCAAGCTGTTGGGGTTTAATTTATTATCCTGAGTAAAAATTGGCAGATCGATCAACGGAACAAGTTTACCCTTTTCATTACTGAAAAAGTACATCTCAAATACACTTATATAACCCACATCTTTAGGATTCACAATACCAGATTTTGGATTGGAAGAAAATCTTTTTGAAAGAGTTTCAGCCAATTTAACCATGGAAACGTCTTGAGTTTTGGCGGCAAAAAGTCGAACAAGAGCTTTTATGACTTCTGCTTTAGTCAACAACGTTAAAGGCCCCACATTTTTATCAAATAGAGGATAATCTATGACTCTTTTCATATAATCATTCACATACTCGAAATATCCAAAATCTCTCGAAAAATCGTAATTTTTATTTTGATATTTCTGCGTTAAAACACTTTCTATATCAGTAAATGTTGGAGCCTCAAGAGGATAAGCCTTCAAAACACTTTTTTCAATCCCAAGGTATTTTGACGCTATAACAGACAATTCTACCGCATAAATGGGTGAGTCAGGATAAAAGTTGTAATTAAAACGCGTCGATATATCTGGAACGTTTGTTTCCGGATCAAGATCGTTAAGAACTGAAACATTCAAAATGTTAGCCACCTCGGTAGAAACATTTGTCGCATTTTCAAGAGATTTTCCAATATTAAAGAAAAGTAACTGCTGACGAGGCACGTTAAGAGCCAAGGCAAGCACCGCCATGGTTAAAGTTAAAATCACAAAAGTAATCAAAAACTTTTTCATACTCTTTCCCTCCCTTTACCTTTTTTTCAATCGGAAATCAGACGTATTCTGTGAATTCAACCTAAATTTGGGCCATATTCCTCCCATTCCAAAACTATCTGTTTGAATTGCAAAGACTCCGAACGTTCCTAAATACATCACCCCTTTCGAAGATATATTTGGACTTGAATAAAATAACATACCTTTTAACCTTTTAAACCAGATTTCACGTCCATTTTCACTCACAGCGTACAAAAACCCATTTTTTGAACACACATAAATAATTCCATTTTTGCCTATGACAGGTGTAGAAACTATCATATCTCCCACTTTAAATTTCCATTTAATTTCTCCATTTTTGCCCACAGCATACAAAAATCCATTGTCGGATCCAACATAAATGTTTCCATTTTTATCAATAATTGGGCTGGCATAAATATCCCTACCAACCTTGATTTTCCATTTTTCAATTCCATTTTGTTTCAAGGCATGAAGATATCCATCAGAAGAGCAAAAATATATGTTTCCATCTTCTCCTATAGCTGGGCTCGAAAAAATCCCACCGCCTGCCTTATATTTCCATTTGACAGTTCCATCAATTGATATAGCATACAGCATTCCTTTCTCGGTGCCTATGTAAATGGTTTCATCTTCTCCTATAGCTGGACTTGAATTTATTTCCCCATTTAAATCTTTAACCCACCTTATCTTACCCGATTTATCCATTGAATAAAAATCTCCACTTTTATTTCCTATATACACATTTTCATTTTCATCAACTGCTGGACTTGAAAAAGAAAGACCATTCAAAATACGCTTCCATTTCTCTTTTCCGTTCTGATACAAAGCATAGATAAATCCATCATCAGATGCAAAATAAATAGTTCCGTCCTTTCCAATTGCTGGACTCGACCATATCCATCGACCAGTTGAAAATTTCCACAACACCTTTCCTTCTGGATTTATGGCATAAAAATTTCCATCGAGCGTACCGAAATATAAAATGCCGTTCTTTGAAAGTGCCGGACTAGAAAAGACAAATTGGGTATTTAATATTTTCCATAAAATCGTTCCATCAATAGGTTTGCCAAAAAAATTGATCCTTGAAGATGGGCCATCAACTCTCATGACTTTTGGAGAGAAATTCCAACCTTTTTTATAAGCTTTAACAAGATTCGAACTTCTGAGAGATCCAATTGAAAAATATCCATTCTTACTTGTAAAAACTGCTTTCGTTCCATTAATTGACACCTTTACATCTTTAAGCCCTTCATTTTTGTTTTTGCCATAAGTAACCCTCCCAGAAACGTTATAAAATCTTGTCGTAAAAGTCCAAATCTCACTTTTACTACTTGCTCCATAAGGATCAAAAGCCTCTATTCTCCAATGATAAGTAGTTCCATAATTTAGATGTTTGATTTCAAAAAATGTGGAAGAAATAGAAGTGGCAACAGCTTCCAAGGTATGCCCTTTACCAAAATATACGGTATATTTTAACCGATCGCCGTTTGGATCCGAACATTTCCATTTCAAGGTTAAAGAAGTACTTAAATTACTCGCATTGTTGGCTGGATTTAGAATTTTCGGGAAATTCGGGGGCTTATTTATAAGTGTAGCGTTAAAAATTACATTCTCTTCAGGGCCATTTATTATTTTGTCTTTTGGAGAAAAAATGTATCTCTTTTTAAAAGCCATTATATCATTACTACCCGATAAATTTTTCAAACACCAGTAACCTTTTGAATCTGAAGTAGTGTATTCATTATGATTCTCGACGAGTATTTGTACATTAGAGATACCCTTCCCAGTATAAGATCGCACATAACCACAAACATCATATTTGGTTGTAACTGAAAAAATTTTTGAAGGCTTTGAAGTGAAAAAAAGATACTTTGTTTTTAAAAAATAACGATAAGTCGTGTCGGGTTTCAAAGATTTATCTAAAAAATGATTCGAAGAAGTTTCAGCAATCTCTCGAAATTTTCCATCATCAATTGAACGGTAAATTAAAAAGGTACCCTTTCCTTTCCAAGATAGGGATATTTCACTAGAAGTAACAAAAGTGGTCGTGATATCCGTGGGAACTTGAACAGAGAAAAGCGCCATGGAAAAAAAACCAACTACCGTTGTCAAAAATATAACACCGATAAATAACCAAATATTCGAAGAATTATCCATTTTCTACGTCTGCCCCCCTTTTTTGAATATCTCAATTCATCTCATTATTTCTTCACGTGTTATCCCTTTTGAAAAAACATTTTTCTCCTTTTTGGTTCTTAAGCTTCAAGTAACGAACACAAAATTATAAGATCAAAAATTGTGAATGTCAAGTCAATTTTTTTATACATCCCAGACGAAAAAATTTAGATCTCTTCGAGATTGTGTGGATAACATACTTCAAATAACAGCATGCTTTAACATTTTAGTACCGCTTTACAAGCGGTCAATGTAATTTTTTTCGAAGTACTGTCAGGACATATGAGCTCATTGTTTTTTGATTTCGTAGAGGCAATTCATGAATTGCCCGTACAAAGGGTTGCTGAATTATCCACGTTGTCATCCTGAAAGTTCCGCAGGAACTATTCAGGATCTCCAAGCAACTAACAAGGTGAGTTGAGATACTGAATCAAGTCAGAATGACACAATTCAAAAAATGAAACACGCTCAAACACTCAAGGACGAGTTTCTACCAACTTTGCAAATACTTTCTTTGTTCATTCGTTAACGAATCAATAGTGATTCCGAGGAGTTTAAGTTTGGTTTTTGCAATTTCATCATCGATCTCGCTTGGAACTGGATACATCCTCGGCTCCATGTTTTCATGATCACGAACGATTTTCATAACGCTGAGAAGCTGTACCGCAAATGACAGATCCATTATTTCGATTGGATGTCCATCCGCAGCCGCCAGGTTAACAAGCCTGCCTTCAGCTATGAGATAAAGTCTTTTCCCGTTAACCGTGTATTCTGTTATGTTAGGTCTAACTTCACGCTTTGAAGTGCTTATTCTTTCAAGATCGGCCACTGAAACTTCCACGTTAAAATGACCTGCATTGGTAAGAATGGCACCGTCTTTCATCAGCTTAAAATGCTCTTCACGTATCACAGACGCATTTCCCGTGACGGTTACAAACATGTCGCCTATTCGTGCCGCTTCTCTCATGGGCATAACGTTAAATCCATCCATGATGGCTTCTAAAGATTTAACAGCATCAATTTCAGTAACTATCACGCGAGCTCCTAGCCCTTTTGCACGCATGGCAACACCTTTCCCACACCAACCATAACCCGAAACTACCACGATCTTTTCCGCAATATTCATGTTGGTGTTTCTAATGATAGAATCCCAAACCGACTGGCCCGTTCCATATCGATTATCAAACAGATGTTTAGTTTTGGCATCGTTAACCGCGATGGCTGGCACGCGCAATTTGCCAGAATTCTCAAGTGCCTTTATTCTTTTCACACCTGTCGTGGTTTCTTCACAAACACCCCAAACATTTTTAAGCAAATCTTTCCTTTTCTCGTGAAGTGTCACGGTTAGATCGGCACCATCATCTACAATAACGTTGGGTTCAAAATCAAGAGTGGTATCCAAATTCTCTTTGTAAACGTTAAGGTCATGCGTACGCCGAGCATTTACCCTGAGACCTCTGCGCTTTAACTCCGAAACTATCTCATCTTGGGTACTTAGGGGATTTGACCCCGTAACCGATACGTCAGCACCGAGCTTAGCGATAGAAAGAGCAAGATACCCTGTTTTAGCTTCCAAATGCACGGAAACCGCAACTTTGACACCCCTTAAAGGTTGATCTTTTTCATACTTTTCAACCAGTGAGTTGATCACGCTCATCCTTTGGGCAACCCAATCCAATTTCGCACTTCCTAAGTCCATACAAATGCCTCCTTCAAACATTTTCTATTATCAGAGAGAGCTCTTCATCTCTCGAATCATAATCCAACAATTCCGCATACAGAGTAAAGTTGACGATGGTTTCAAATAATTCCTCAGGCCGTTCGTTGGGTAACCTATCCGCTAAAAAATCCTCGCACTCTTCACGTGTGATCACGCCATCTTCATTTTGATTCACGAGATCCACAACTGATCTTATAATTGGAATTTTTAATATCTGATCTTTAAATATGAGCTTTCTCTCATTAACATCTGCGTTGAGAAATTTTTTCCCGAGTGCGGTGAATATCACATCGTGACGGGGGGTGTCTACAAATCCAAGCATCTCTGCCGCCAAAGCTATGGAAATGGTTTTCCCAAAATCTCGTTTTATGCGATCGGATAATTCAAACAATTCAAGCCTACCCTTGTTATCATCCAAAACTTCGAGTAAACCAATGATTTCACTCACGCTGACCAGTGGTATGGGGGCAATTTTTTCGTATATTTTAGCCTTTGGAACGTCGGGCATTATATTCTGAGTTAGTATGTTGTATATCATGTCAACGGTATTCAAAAATTCCGACGACTTCTGATCCCTCGGAAAAGGCAACGAATTGTGATATATCGCTTTTATGCTTCCAGGGTTGGAAGCAAGGACGAATATTTCGTCTGCCATGTACACGGCCTCATTTATGTTGTGAGTCACGATTAATATGTTTGACAATCCCGTGGTACCCTCAGACCAGAAATCAAGCACTTCTTCTCTAAGGTTCTCAGAAGTTAAGGCATCAAGGGCACTGAATGGTTCGTCCATGCAGAGCACTTCTGGGTTTGAAACGAGTGCCCTCGCAATTCCCACGCGTTGTTTCATTCCACCAGACAATTCTTTTGGATAAACATCTTCAAACCCCTCCAATCCCACGACATCTATTATGTGTTCAATAATTCTGTCTCGCTTCTCTGAATCACT
>WFSH01000213.1 GCA_015486145.1 Mesoaciditogaceae bacterium | reverse complement strand
GAATACGGTGAATAAGTGAAGTTTTTTTATTCTTACGCTTTGCGATCGGTCTTTTTCATGAATTCTCAAATGAAGAACTTGGAGAGAACTACTTTATAGTACCATGAAATATTTTCGAAAATGTTTCAATTTATCTGTACAACAGATTCCTTTTGTTTTTGTTTGCCGTGAATAAACGTACAATTTTTTCGACATCTTAAATAAAAAAGTTTGGTTCTCTTCATTTTTGTGTGTGTAAAATATGCCAATTGTCTATTCCGTTCTTGTGAATTTGATCAAAATCATCCCCAAATACCTTGTTATCAAGTAAAAGAACAAACACCCTCGAAGCACTGTCAAAAGCAACTATTTTTCGGAGGTGAATTTTTTGAAGGCATCTTTGAATTTTTCAAAATCTTCAAAGCTAAAACGATAAATTGGGCCTTTTCCTCCACCTTTTCCATTTAAAGAACGTGCCCACTTGAGCACCCTTTCTTTTGACATTTCAGGCATACAAAGGGCGATATTTGCCGGGGGAGAATACTTTATTGCGTACGGTATATCTTGTTTTGACCTTGTGATGTATGACACCACGTTTTCATCGAGTTCGAAGATATCCCCAGGCTTCATATCTTTTGATACGTATTTTGAAAGCAATTCAGAAATTTTCTTTATTTTTGATGATTTTGCTTTAGATTCATCGAGACATTTTTCAACGCGAGCTTTTAAATCTTTCCAAGACGAATCAAAGAGCTTGGAAGTTTTTAAAATCATCACTTCTTTTGATTGATAATCCTTGATGGCACGTTTTCCCGCCAAAAACCAAATTCGTGTGAATTTCCCCTTTACCTTCTCGTCGTGAATAATTTTAACTATTCCAATTTCCCCTGTGTGGGAAACGTGAAACCCTCCACAGGCGTTAACATCAAAATCTCCGATTTTTATCAAGCGTATTCTGCCAGATTCAAGGGCCTTTTTTGAGAGAGGTTTTCTGAGACGATATTTTTGAACCTCCTGAGGTGAAAGGATTATTTCCTCGACATTGACATTTGACATGACAATTTCATTGGTGAGGTTTTCCACATCCTCAACCGAAAAATCAGAATCTAAGTCTACGGTGGTAAATTCTTCCGACATGTGAAATCCGACTGTCTTTGCACCGAATAACTTTTCCGCGGCGGCAGAAAGTATATGCTGTGCCGTGTGTTGTCTGGCTATCTCTTTTCTCCTCTCAGAATTTGTTTTGGCTTCAACCACCGATCCCACATCAAGGGCACGATCTACCTCGACGAATTCCGAGTTTACCGAAAGCACGTTAGCACTTCCGATTGTTCCTCTGTCGCCTATTTGGCCTCCAGAACCATCGGGATAAAAAGGATGCGGGGATATCTCAACAAAGTGTTTTCCCGCTTTTTCAAAGGATTTTAAAATTTTGACAGTTGCAAAGTTTGGCTTGGTGAAGTGCATCGTATTACCTCCCAAAGTCTATCGCCACATCTTTAAAATGATTTATTTCTCCATTTTTTGAAACTGATATGACGTCCACTCGGTACGATTTTGATCCCATGCCTCCAAAATTGCGCAAAAAAACTTGCGCCGCCATCGTTATGTTTTTGAACTTTTTTCTGTTAACGCGTAAATATGCTTCTGAAGAACCATATTTCACTTCCACAAAAACAAGCTGTTTTTTATCTTTGGCAATAATATCTATTTCTCCACGTCTTGCTCTGAAGTTGCGAGAAACTATTTTATATTTTTTATGTTTGAGATATTTACAAGCTATTTCTTCGCCAATTTTTCCAGAATCAGCAGCGTTATTCTGCATGAGAAGGATTGTGAGAGATGGAAGAAACGCGGATCAACCCATCTTCGATCCTTGGAACTTGTTTCATGATTTCAACAGCATCAGAATTTTTTGAAACGTCTTCTCGCAATCTTAAAGATTCCTCGAGAGGACTACGCATGGGATCGTATTTTGAAACGTCCACTTCATCTATCATCTTCATGTACTCTAAAATATTTGTCATATCCCTTTTTATTTTTTCAACTTCTTCTTCTTTCAATTGAATTTTTGCAAGATTTTCCAAATGCTTGATGAGTTTATTTGTGATCTCCATTCTTATTCTCCTTTCCAAGGAGTTTTCTCGCCCGCTCTATGTCAAAATCTTTTGATTCTCTGTTCACGTTGGTTACTTCCTTGTACAACTCTTCACGAAGTATTTTGAAGCTTTTTGGAGCTTCTATCCCGATTTTAACATCTCCACGCTCTATAGACAAAATGCGTATGACTATTTTGTCATTTATCAGAATTCCTTCACCCACTCTACGCCTTAGAATTAGCACATCATCACGTCCCCACTTTAACTGGATGTCGAGTGGTGTAAGGAGTGTTATCGAGTATTAATTGTACACCGATTGCCTTATCGAGATTTATAACTAAAGGGGCAAGTAAATTGATGGTTATGTTTTCAGAATGGAGATCCATAACGACAAGTACAAGCACTCGGTCCCTTTGAGGATGATCCAAATCGGCAAGCGCTTCTTCTTCAAGAGTAAGAGAATAATCTTCAACGATTATCCACGGGTCGACAACGGGAAGAGCGACATCCGGATCTTCGAGTGAGACAAGCCACTTT
>WFSH01000212.1 GCA_015486145.1 Mesoaciditogaceae bacterium | reverse complement strand
CCTTTACGCAAGAAGACTCAAATAAGTTGGAAGATTTCATATCACAAATTGAAAAGATTCCGCATGTATCCGGTGTTAATTCGGTATTAGGTGTGTCTAAAGCGTTTCACATACCTCTGCCTATTTTGCAAACACTTTCGAAGGATCCACGATACGCTTCGTATTTTTCAGAATGGTTTTACAAGAACACGACGAGACTTTTTGTTAAAACTCCTTTGACCGACACGAATGGTACGGTGAAAGTGGCGGATGATATAAAGAAAATAGCTAAAAGATTTCCTCACTACGATATCTCTGTAACTTCTCCAGCACTTACCTATGCGGCGATGAACTCTTCGATAACGAAAAATCAGATTTCTACCATTATTATGGCATTTTTCTTCATTTTAATCTTGCTGATAATAACGTTTAGAGGGTTTATTCCTCCACTCATAGCTTCCATACCAATAATTTTAACCGTTGTGTTTAACTTTACACTCATGGGAGTGTTTGGCGTGAATCTTGAAGTTTCTACTGCGATAATTTCGAGTGTCCTTATGGGATTGGTTATAGACTATTCCATTCATACCATAAGCAGATACAGAATGTCTAAGGACATAGGTAAAGTGGTGGAGGAGGTTGGACCTGTGATAGTTGTTAACGCACTCGGATTGATAGCTGGGTTTGCCACTCTACTTTTTGCACCGCTCAGATTGTACATGCAAATTGGTGGTCTGCTTTCTCTTGGCATAGCGATAGGAGCCTTTTTAACCATTGTTTTTGTCATAGAGCTTTTGCGCTTGTACGACAAGCGTTTGAAGTTAAGATCCCATAAGCAACGTAAATAAAGTATTTTCTTCGTTTTGATATGGATAAAAGCGCGCAGAAAGCCGTCTATGTGGTACAATTGTTCAAAAAGGAAACTTTTCAAATAGTAGAAGTCCTTGGGAGGAGCTATTTTGGGAAATCGCAAAATCGGCAATTTTCTCGCCATTAATTCTTCCATTCTTTCGATGTTAACACTTGTCATTCTTGTCGGTATGGGCCAATACATGGGTGACAAGTTTTTACCACTTTATCTTATCGCTTTTGGTGGCAGTGCGTTTGCGATAAGCACCTTGAACGGCATGCAAAATCTTTTGGGAGCTGTATACTCTTTCCCAGGTGGTTACCTCAGTGATAAGATAGGCTACAAAAAATCTTTGATCGTTTTCACCCTTATGGCACTGGTCGGATATGCAATCGTTATATTACTTCCATCGTGGCAGTCTGTTTTGGTCGGGGCTATTTTTTTCATCGCTTGGTCCGCTATATCTCTGCCAGCTGTGATGAGTTTGATCTCCGAAGCGGTGCCGAAAAATAAGAGAGTCATGGGTGTTTCAATGCATTCACTTTTTAGAAGGGTTCCTATGGCTTTAGGACCGATTTTTGGAGGGATACTCATAGCGCTTTATGGAACAAAAAATGGTGTGAGAATTGCTTTCGTTTTTGCCGCTGCCTTTGCGATCATTTCAATATTCATTTTCAACAAATTTGTGAAAGATGAAGAAAGAAAATCAAAGTCCACGAGTTTGAAAAAGATGTTGAAGAACTTAACCGGCAATCTCAGAGTATTGCTTATTTCGGATATACTTGTGAGATTTTGTGAGCAAATACCGTACGCTTTTGTGGTTGTGTGGGTTGTGGAAAACAACGGATTGACTGCGTTGCAGTTTGGCTTTTTAACGGCGATCGAAATGGCTGTTGCTGTGACGGTTTACATTCCGGTTGCGTATTTGGCCGATAAACACAGAAAAAAACCTTTTGTTGCGATCACATTTGGGTTTTTCACACTTTTTCCCCTTATACTACTCTTTTCAAGGAATTTTGAGATGCTTGTGGTGGCTTTTATCGTGCGTGGATTAAAAGAATTTGGAGAGCCTACTCGAAAATCCATGATAATGGATTTTGCGCCAGAATTGGAAAAAGCGGGTACATTTGGGGCTTACTATTTTGTAAGAGACAGCGTGGTTTCTGTGGTAGCTTTTTTAAGTGCATTTTTGTGGCAATTATCTCCTGCTACTGATTTCTTGACGGCCTTTGTCTTTGGAGTCGTTGGCACTCTCTTTTTCACTTTAAAGGGAAAATCTCCAGAAACAGTAAAGTAGTTCACTTGTTTTTGTTTTGAAGTGATTGAATTCCGTCTAGTGCCAAGCACGACCAGGTTTCCATTTTTTCATATTTTTCTTTAAGCTCTTCGATACTCCTTAGTTCCCACAAAAATTTGTCGTGTTCTCTTATTCCCTTTATGACGGCTGTAATGGTGAAAACCACGCCAAGATGGACTTTGTTTACAGAAGTTGTGTTTTCTCTGATTATTCCCACGTACTGAGGCCAGTTGTATTGACTAATGGAAACTTCTTCGTTGATTTCTCTTTCCATCCCTGAAAGGAATTTCATCCATGGAGAATCTCCCTCATCTCTGTCGTTGATATGCCCGCCAATACCCACACTGTAAAAGCCGTGTAATCGTGATTCAGTTTGTGTTTTGAGACGTTTAACCAAAAGATACATTCCTTCGGGGTTTTTTATCACCACGTACGGGATCAATTGGCGAATTGAATTGTCGGTTTCGGCTTTTGATCTCCGAACAAAAAACCCCCTTTTTTCCACCAAATTTTTGACAGTATCCAGGGGAATATATAAAAATCCATATCCTTCAACGATATTTTGTACGTCTTTATCTTTAACCACAAGCACCATCTCGTCCATCATCTTTCTCCTTTCAGTTTTCCAATTTCTTCTATAAATTGATCTATATCCCTAAAATCCCTGTACACGGATGCAAAGCGGACGTATGCAATTTGATCGAGTTTTCTGAGTTCTTTCATAACCATTTCACCTATGCTGCTTGTTGGTAATTCGTTTCCAAGTTTTTGTGCTCTGGCTTCTATTGCATTTACCATTTCTTCGATTTTTTCCATGGAAATTGGACGTTTTTCGCATGCTTTCACTATGCCATTCATCAATTTTCCCCTTTGAAATTTTTCACGTCTACCATCTTTTTTCACGACCATAAAATTTCCGCCTTCGAAGCGCTCATATGTCGTAAACCTTGCCCCGCAAGAGGGGCATTCTCTCCTGCGTCTTATCACCAAACCATTTTCTATTGTTCGAGAATCTTGAACGCGCGTGTTAGGATATCCACAAAATGGACATCTCATCTTTTTTCTTCCTCCGAACGAATCATTTGGTGTATCTTTCCCAACCGCCTGTGAACCACGGATTTTGAAATTGGAGGATTCAGCATTGAGCCGAGTTCTCTCAAAGAAACTGCTGGATTTTCCAGTCGTAACTTTGCCACTTTGTACAGTTGAGGAGGCAAAGTTTTGAGTCCTATTTTGCGATCAAATTCCATTATCGCATCAATTTGTCTCAAACTCGCTGCCCCGCTGCGTTTGGAATTGGCTTCTATGAAATTCACGCTTCTCGTCACGTCGGATCTGATCCTTTTAGCCATCATGATGGAATGAATCAAATTAGCAGCCTTTATGGCACCTATGAGGTTCAAAAACTCTTCTATCATTTCGCCGTTCTTGATGTAGAACCTATACCCATAATTCACATCCACAATGTGTCCGGTTATGCCAAATGAGATTTCCAATCTTTTAAGTATCCAATTCAAAGTTTCGAGTTTGTTGTAGTAAATTTCGAGATGGTGATGATGGGCCGGATTTGCCACCGAGCCTGAAGATAAAAAGGCTCCTCTCATAAAGGCGGCAAATAAAGTTGGATCTGATAATTTTTGTTCATCTACCTTTCCCGTTGGATTGAGTCCAATGTCTTTAAGGAAATTTTCGACATTTTCCACTTCAATTTGAAGCAGGAACAGTTTGCCAGCGTTCAAACGTTTTTCCTCGCGATAAAAAATGTCCACGTTTTTTTGATCGATGCATTTCAACAATTTTTTAACTCTCCTCACCACACAGGTATTCCTGAGCGTGAGTTCAAGATAATTGTGTTTTCCTATTTTGAGTGTTCCCTTGAATTTTAAAAAGCCGGCCAACTCTGCCTTTGCGGAAAAAAAGTTTAT
>WFSH01000211.1 GCA_015486145.1 Mesoaciditogaceae bacterium | reverse complement strand
TGACTTTGTTCATCTCATCTTCGTTGAGCTTCAAAAGATCTTTGCCTTTGAAATAAATGTGGCCGGAAATTATTTCCGCGTTGTCTGCCAGCAATCTCATGATAGCCATTGAAGTGGTGGTCTTTCCACAACCGGATTCCCCAACAAGTCCCATCGCTTCACCTTCATTTAGAACAAAAGAAATGTCATCGGCGGCTTTAACATACCCGGATTTGGTGTTGTAGTACATCTTTAAATTTTCGACTTTAAGTATTGGTTTCAACATGATCACCTTCTCCTCAATCTTGGATTTACCACCTCATCCAAGCCACGACCTATGAAATAAAATGCCCCGCATAACAAAGTGATGGATGCACCAGGTGGAACCCACAACCACCAATAATGCCCTATATTCGTCCCAACTATGTAGCCGGCTGTGTCAGCGGTATAAATCATCAACCCCCACGACATTCGAATGTTCAAAAGTCCAAAAAACGACAAAACAGCTTCGGAGAAGATTGCACCGGTTACGTTGAACATCATGTACAAAAACGAAAGTGGCATGATGTTGGGGATTATGTGGTTAACTATGATGTACGGATCACTTGCACCGGATACCTTTGCCGATTCGATGAAAGGCTTAACTTTGACGATCATGGCTTGAGATCTCAATATTATGGTTATTCCCCCAAAACCAGACAACAAACCGATTATCAACGCCAGCATCAAGAGATTCACCTGCATCATCCCACTTATAACGATCAAAAATGGGATGAAGGGAAACAGCAAAACGAGATCGGCCAACCTCATGAAAAAGGTATCCACTACGCCTCCGTAATAAGCGGATATGGTACCTATAAAAGTTCCCAAGAAAACCGTTATCAGTGCCGCCACAATCCCGAGCATGAATTCTCTCGGTGTTGAATAAAGCAGTTGAGCCAAGATATCCCTTCCAAGTGGCCCCGTTCCCAAAAGATGTCTCCACGAGGGTGGAGCCGGATTGCTCGCAATGGTGAAGTCATAACCAGTTACAGGATTGTACGAAACCATAGCGTTTAACCCCGCTGGTTTCCAAACGGTCGCCGCCAATATCGGATAAACGATAAAACCTGCCACGGCAAATATGATGACTATCCAAAGTCCCAACATGCCTATTTTGGACTCTGAAAAGATCTTCCAATTCTCTTTGAAAGACCTCCACATCAGCTTCAATCTTACCTTAAATGGAGACTCCAAAATTTCTGAAGAGGCGGTCATTTCATTCGTTGTGTTTGCCATAGATTCACACCTCCTCAGTATCTGATCCTTGGGTCGAGAAACGCGTACACTATGTCAACAACCAAATGAGCAAAGAGCACGAATATCCCCGTGAAAATCAGGGCACCTGCAGCGAGGGGATAATCCTTCGCAAGTATGGAATAAAGCAACGTCATACCCATGCCGGGCCATGAGAAAAGTGTTTCCGTGATAACCCCTCCACTGACGACAAATCCCATCGACAAAACGAAATTCGTGATAACCGGCAACATGGCAGTTCGTGCGGCGTGCTTGTCACGTACAACTCTATCCGGAAGACCTTTGGCACGCGCAGTGGTTATAAAATCTTCCTTGATCGTCTCAAGCATGGAATCACGCATGACGAGCATCGTACCGGCGTAAGAGATGATCGTAACGGTTACGACGGGCAAAACCATGTGCCACAATATGTCAAAACCGTATATCCCAACGGGGCTAATTGCCCACCAAAAGACTGCCAAAGCCGTTGAGATGGCAGTTGTGATGTAGAAAACGATCTTTCTCGTTTTAACTCTGTGCGAAACTTTTTGAGCTATCACAAAAGATGCAAGCATGGCAGCACCCACGAGCCCTATGGTGAAAAGCAAATAGAGAAATATCGTCTGGGCGTTAAGGTTGGTGTGGATCCAAAGATCTGGATTTAAAAATTGATTTATTGGAAAGATACCAAGGAAAGAGCCAAAAAACCATATGACGGTGAAAATCAAAAGAGGTGTAAAGATCGTGTAAGCTATGACGCCTATAACCGTCGAAACGTACTCCGAAGTTCTTCCCCTTTTCCACGCAAGCGACTTTCCCGAAACGAAACCCACAAAGAAAGCGATGAGTGTGGCCGTCGTGAAAAGCAAAATGGTTCTCGGCAACCTCCGTGCGATAATCGTCCAAACCGGGGTCGGATAAAATGAGTAAGATATCCCCAGATTAAATGTAAAGATATTTTTCAGATAAAGCACGAATTGCACTGGTAGAGGTTGGGTAAGGCCAAAGGCTTTCAAGATGGATTCACGGGCTGCGGGGGTGAGATTCGGATTGGTGGCTAACACGGCTTTGATGCCACCAGGCATGGAGTGAAGAAGAAAAAAAACGACTGCCACGTAAACCACCAAAAGCACGAGAATTTGTAAAAGTCGTTTTCCAATGTACTTGATCATATGAGTTCACCTTCCACTTGTTCTTCCTCCTTTTTAATTTTTAAAAGCCGGGCCGAAGCCCGGCAAAAAATTACAATTTCTTTTCTATTTTGAAACGGCCTTAACGAACGACGTTTCACCATAACCAGAATAACCAGACTGGATTCCATCAAGCGCCTTCGTGTAAGCAAACTCGACTTTGTCCGTACGGTAAGCTTCCAGTATTGGTGACGTAAAGAGCACCACGTAAGGCACATCTTTGTTGAGTATTTCTTCGGCTTTAAACGCGTACTCTCTCGCTTTTTTCATGTTGGTTTGATCAACAAACTCGTTGGCAACTTTGTCAAATGTCGGGTTGTCATACCCAGGTGTGTTAAATCCACCAGGCCCGGCGTTTTTAGAGTAGAAGAAATCTTTGATGTAGTCGGGATATATGCCTATTCCCCAACCAAGCATGTATATGTCAAAGTTGAAATTCTCGTTCCACACCACGTTGACGATGTTGTTGAAACTGGTCAAATCCGCAACTATCGGTATGCCTACGTCATTGGCCCACTTTTCAATCCACAACGCCGCCGTGGCCCTCAGAGGATCGTATCCCGCAGACGGTGCCAACATCTTTATTTGCTTGATCAGTTTGCCGTTCGGAGCGATGAGTCCCATTCCACGTTGAACGAGCTGACCATTCTTGATCTTAGGTGGAACAAGCCAAGAAAATCCCGCATCCTTAAGCACTTTTATTGCGGCTTCGTAACGCTGAATGGTTGTCATGCCGGTACCGTAAGGCTTAAGATTCGGATCGTACCAGAACTTGTTAGCAGGTGGAACAATTGAAGCAAGTGGAATGGCGACACCTTGCAGTATCTTGTTGCAGAGAAGATCTCTGTTGATGAGATACGCAACGGCCACACGGAAAGCTCTGAGACTCATGGGATATCTTCTCATGTTGAAAGCGATGTACCTGAATCCAAGTGCCGGGTTGCTGACGATCTTGATATGCGGATTGGCTTTGAGTTGTGCAACAAAACCCTTTTGCATCCCGTTTGGATTGAGTATGAAACCTACCGTTCCTTTGAGAAGAGCCGCAACAGCTGCAGATTGATTCTGGTAGATCTTGTAAATTATGGAATTCACGTAAGGTCCAGTGACAAATTCGTGAGCGATCTTACCCTCGGCTTTGCCGTAATACGTGTCATCCACGTTGAGTTTTGGAATGACGTAACGAATCGCACCGTTCGCATATTCTATCTCTTTTTGACCAGTAAAAGCATAATCAGGAACCGCTTTATCTTCGATGAACGCACCTTTTTGCCACTTGGCAACCGTGAAGGCACCTATTGACGGTTCGTTCAAAACAGGACCGTAAGACATCATGTATTTTGCCGGATCGGGTTGTTTAAGAGCTTTTTCGTATATGGGCTCCCAATACTTCTTTTGCACGATCGCGCTCATGAGGATGTCATAAACAAATTGTCCGCTCAACTTTTTGATGTAGATCTTAACCGTGTAATCGTTCACTTTTACGATTTTGTCAAAGACATCTGGTGGTAAACTGGCTTTCCAGTTTCCTGGCAGTTTAAGCTTAACAGGTACCTCGTAAGAAAAAACCACGTCATCCGCCGTGAAAGGCGTTCCATCCGACCACTTTACACCTTTTAAAAGGTGGATGGTCGTAACGTACAAACTCTTCCCATTCACGGTAACTTTTTTGAGTGGTGTCCACATTCCAGCTGCAAGACCTGGTACCACCTGATAGGTTAAATCCGATTGTCCGTACAGACTTCCGTACTTTACCATGGTGGGATAGAAATTCCACGTCGTCGCATTTGGTCCCAGCATGGACCAAATGTTCATGGTTGTCACTCCTGACAACATTGCGTAGTTGACCACTCCTGCGCCCAAAGTAAAGACACCCAGAGCGATCACCGCTATCAATACCAATACAGAGACTCTCTTCATGCATGAAGCCTCCCTTCAAAAATTTTTCCTCCTCATCGGAGAAACACAATCGTTATTATAACGCGACCTTAACAAGTTGTCAAGCTCTGGACAAAAGAAGCGTTCAAAAGTTAATTTCCCAACTCAAGAAATGCGACTGTTACAAATTCGTATTTGTTGTTGCTTTTTACAGATCTCTTCATTTTTGTGTGGGTAAAACATGACAATTCTCTATTCTGTCCTTGAGTTTGATCAAAGTCATTCAAAAACACCTTGTCATCAAGTAAAAGAACAAGCACACTAGAAGTACTGTCAGGACATATGAGCTCATTGTTTTTTCGTTTTTACCACCCCTTGAAGCCTTCGTCAAAACATATGAAGACGCCATACAAGATGTGAAAGAACAGAGCAAGATTGCACAGTGTGCAATGTATTCTTGCTTTCACGACCAAAGCGATAGC
>WFSH01000210.1 GCA_015486145.1 Mesoaciditogaceae bacterium | reverse complement strand
TCGAAGTGTTGACTTTGATCGATTTAAGTGGTATGATGAGGTTGTGACCATAAGGTCATACGAATTTTAAGGAGGCAAGATGCATGAAAGGTACTGTCAAGTGGTTTGACCCCAAGAAAGGCTACGGATTCATCACAATGGAGGACGGAAATGACATTTTTGTTCACTACTCTGCGATAACTATGGATGGATTCAAGACTCTTGAGGAAAATCAGAGAGTCGAGTTCGACATCACGGAAGGTCCTAAAGGGAAACAAGCTTCAAACGTGAAATTCGCAGACTGAATTAGATTGTCAAACTCGAGAGTAAAAAGCCCGGTTACAGCCGGGCTTTTAATATTTTTAGTATTTTTAAACGGCGATTGAATGCAATTCGCGCTATATATAGAATCAACTTAGAGGAACACATTTCTCAAGTTGCAAAATTTGCATAAATTAAGATATAATGTAACACTTACAAGGTGGGATAATTTACCGGGGTGAACGAGAAGGCCGAGATGAATTTTATCATACTGTCCTGTGTAAAGTCCACATTAACGAATCTATTTTAACTTCGGAGGTGAGAAAGATGGTGGAGGAGGTTCTCTCTGATGAATCGGACAGTAGAAATGAAGAGAAAAGCAATTCCATTTTCTCTCTACGATGTGGCGGTACTTTCGTTTTTAATCCTTCTCGCATACGGAGTGGGGTTGCTTGGCAAAAATTGGACAGGCCCTCTCGTTTACAAGGCGAACATTTCTTTGGCCCCTACTGCGTTGATCGGATACACGTTCCTATCGATGTCCAGAGGGTTCATAGCTTACGGTTTGTCTCTCTTTTTCACATTTGTTTACGGTTATGCAGCGGCTCACAATAAATATGCCGAACGTGTTTTGATACCGCTTTTAGATGTTTTTCAATCTATTCCAGTTCTTGGTTTTCTTCCTGGTCTTATTCTTGGAATGATGGCCCTCTTTCCGCACAGTGTGACCGGATTAGAACTTGCTTCTATATTGATGATTTTTACCGGACAAGTTTGGAACATGACTTTCAGTTTCTATCAGTCTTTAAGATCAGTTCCTCAGGAATTGATAGAAGCTTCCAAGATATATGGAATGTCGAGATGGAAAATTTTTTGGAAAGTTGAGGTACCTTTTGCCATGCCTGGTTTGGTTTGGAATAGCATGATGTCAATGGCGGGAGGATGGTTTTTCCTTTCTGTGTGTGAATCTTTCACACTTGGAGGACAAGGTTATAGGCTTGCTGGAATAGGATCTTACATGGCCGTGGCAGTTGAAAAAGGTTATGTTCCAGGGGAATTGTACGCAATTTTGGCTATGATATTGATGATTCTTGCAATAGATGTGTTTTTTTGGCGTCCAATAGTGGCTTGGGCGGATAAGTTCAAGTTTGAAGAGAGCACCTCAAAAGATGAACCGACTTCTTTTGTTTTGGATATACTCAGAAATTCTCATGTTCTTAGATTTTTTAGAACACTGTTTTCTCCAAAGAGAATTTCAAAAAGATACGCGAGACCTTTGCCGTTTGAAAATGAACAACAAAGCACGGTTGGAAATGTGTTGTTTTACACGTTAATGGGCGTAATAAGTAGTGTGATATTGTGGCAGTTCTTTTTGTTTGTTGGAAATGTGAGCTTTGGAGAATTGAAAGCAATTTTATTCGGTGATGCGCTCACAGCTTTAAGAGTATATGCTTCTGTTGCAATTTCCGTAGCTTGGACACTTCCCATCGGAATATTGATAGGAAAAAACTTGTCTCTTTCTAAAAAGATACAACCGGTGGTACAAATTCTTGCTTCTTTTCCGGCTCCAATGATATATCCTTGGTTTGTTGCCATTTTTCCAAGGTTGAATTACAGCTCCGTGCTTTTGATGTTGTTGGGAACACAATGGTATGTCTTGTTCAACGTGATTGCTGGTGCTTCCTCAGTTCCAAATCAACTCAAGGAAGCGGTTAAGATCTTGAATTTGAGTAAGTTTAAGATCTGGACAACTCTTTACATTCCCGTTGTGCTTCCATATCTCATTACGGGTATGATAACGGCTGCCGGTGGAGCGTGGAACGCGAGCATAGTTACCGAATATATGAGTTTTAACCATAGGATAATAGAAGCGACTGGTATTGGATCGATGATAGATAACGCTACGACATCCGGGAATATGCCACTTTTAGTGCTTAGTGTTGTTATAATGTCTTTGAGTGTCGTAGCTATAAATCGTCTGATGTGGAGGCCTCTTCAAAAGAGAATTACGGAAAAGTTCAGTTTGAATTGAGGTGATCACGGTGGAGATTCCAATGATAAGATTAAAAGACGTTAACATGCGGTTTAAAATGCCTGGTGGAAATTATTTTACCGCCCTTGAGAACATAAATCTCTCTTTGAATTCTGGAAAAATAGCTGCTTTGCTTGGACCTTCTGGATGTGGAAAATCTACTTTGTTGAGAATAATAACCGGTCTTTTGAAGCCATCTGAAGGAGAGGTTTATTACAGAGGAAAACTTCAGAACGCTGTGAATGACAAAATGGCAATGGTTTTCCAAAATTTCGCACTTTTTCCTTGGATGACCGTAAAGGAGAACATAGAACTCGGAATAAAAAACAACAGTGATTCAGAGAAGCGAGACAGAATTATTGAACACATAATAGATGTCGTGGGATTGGAGGGGTTTGAAGATGTTTATCCAAAAGAATTGTCTGGTGGAATGAAACAACGCGTGGGAATTGCGAGGGCACTTGTTTCAAACCCAGAAGTGCTCTGCATGGACGAACCATTCAGCGCCCTTGATGCCTTAACTTCTGAGAACCTTAGAGAAGAAGTGCTTGATTTCTGGTCTGAGGGTACCACGGGATTGTCAAACATATTAATCGTGACTCACAACATAAATGAAGCTGTGTACATGGCAGACGAAATATTCGTCCTTGCTTCCAATCCTGGAAGCATAAAAGCGATATATCACAATTCGTTGCCTTTTCCGAGGGATCAGAAGTCGTCGGAATTTTTGAATACCGTTGACATGATATACAACATACTAACTCAAAATATAATGCCAGACGTTCCAAAGGCTAAAATATACGAAAAAATTGCCCCCATACCACTGGTCAGCGTGAGTGAAATCATTGGTTTACTCGAAGTTTTGGATGATAACAAGGGTAGGCTTGAATTGTTTGAATT
>WFSH01000209.1 GCA_015486145.1 Mesoaciditogaceae bacterium | reverse complement strand
GATCACGTGGCCACTTTATGCCAGTACGTTGATATTCGCAGGATCTATGGTGTTTGCTCAAGCGATCGAAAAGATTCACATTTTCAAATAGTTCGAATGACACGAACTTTTTCAGATCTCTTCGAGATTGTGTGGATAACATATTTCGAATAGCAACATTCTTTGACATTTTAGTACCGCTTTACAAGCGGTAAGTGTAGTTTTTTGAAGCCTTGTCAAAACTGATTCAGACGTTTGTTCCATACAAGATGTTCATAACAGAGCACGCTGCATACTAACATCCTGTTAGATTCGCTTTCTCGGCACATCCTGTGCCTCTCAGTTCTGTTCTTTCACATCTTGTATGGCGTCTTCATATGTTTTGGCGAAGGCTTCAAGGGGTGGTAAAAACAAAAAAACAATGAGCTCACACGTCCTGACGGTACTTCGAGGGTGCTTGTTTTTTTACTTGATAACAAGGTATTTTTGAATGACTTTGATCAAACTCAAGGACAGAATAGAGAATTGTCATGTTTTGCCCTCACAAAATGAAGAGAACCAAATATTAAGTATAAGTATCAAAAAGAGAATCAAAAACAAGAATGATCACGTTATTTCGCGCAAGACCATTGCAGAAAATTTCATACCCGTTTTGGTAAATTTCAAGCGATCCGAACATTCCAAAAGCTCTCCGCAGAACTTCTCGATCTTGGCGAAAACCCTATCAAAATCGTCACCGAATTTTTCTCGCATTTCGGCAATATTCAACCCTTCCGCAAGTCGCAACCCCATGAAAAGTGTTTCTGCTACCTCGATAGACGGATCATTCACAGAACTATAAGCACGTGGATATTTTTCGGCGGCAAGCTGGGAAACGTATTCTCGAATTTCTGAAGTGTTAACCCATCGTTCGTTTGAAACATGACTTCCTGCAGAGAGCCCTAAACCAATATAATCTTCATTTTTCCAATATCTCAAATTGTGAATGCAAGGCTTTTTCTTTGTCCATGAACTCAATTCGTACCTCTCGTATCCGAGATCACCCAAAATTTCTACCACAAGGTCATACATACTTTCAGAAACATCTTCAACGGGAAGTTGTACTTGTCCAGCACGAACCATGGAAAAAAGTGGAACTCCTTCGTGAACTTCCAACTCGTAAAAAGAGACGTGGTCCGGATTTAAATCTTCAACGACTTTCAGATCATTTTCGACGTCAGAAAGCTTTTCAAAGGGCAATGAGTACATGAAATCAACATTCACGTTGTCAAAGGTCTCTCTGAGTAAAGAATACGCCCTTTCAAAATCTTTAAAAGTATACGGACGTCCCAAAACTTTCAAAAGTTCATCCGAAGATGTTTGCAGTCCAACACTCACACGATTTATTCCCAATTCTCTAAGGTCCCGGCAAAGTTGCCGATTGACATCCTCAGGGTTGAATTCAAAAGTCGCCTCCTCTACATTTAAAAAAACATTTTGAGCAAGCGTTTCAACGACTCCCTCAACCAACTTTACCGGGACATGACTTGGTGTTCCACCACCAAAATAAATGGTGACCACGCTTTTCCCTTCAAAATAGCGAGAATACATCAAAATCTCACGTTTGAGAGAATCAAAATAAACGTTTACCATGTCATCACGTGTGGTGGATGCAAAATCACAATATATGCACCTTCTCGAACAGAAGGGAACATGAATATAAACAGAGAGGTCAGCGTTCGACAGAGACGTACACAGCTGCCCCCAAACCAGGTTTTTTGTTGTAACCAAAGATAAATTGGGAATTTTCAAGATTCAAATCGTAAAAGAGAGCCATACCTCCCGCACTCGTCCTCACATACCTGAGCCACCAACCGCCGTTCATGTTTGCCTTTGCGGAAGATATTCCAAAATTAAATCCGATATCTCCGTTGTATCCCGCTCCAACATTCAACGCCACGGGGCCAACCGTTATGCCCACACTGGACAAAAACAAAGAACCCACTTCGTTGGTGAAAAAAAGATCGCCCTTCAAATTTCTAAACGATAAATCGACAAAGCCGATGGTATCCATCTCGCTACCAAAGACCAGCCTAAAATGTTCCTCAGTGTAAACAGAAACACTCGCAAGTGTGGTATAGGCTTTTCCTCTCAGATTGATTCCAAAGTTCGGGAGCCCGTAATTGCCAGCTGTAAACTTGAACTTGTAAAAGATTGGAAGCATAATGTGTTTTGTGTCATATTCAAAATAAGCGGCTGGCGTGGGACCAGTTGGATTGAGATTCACACCAAGCGCAACGGCGTACGTGTTTTCTCCAACGACTGGGTTTAAAAATCCCACTTTTTTTCGATATGGATAAGTGGCTATGTAACCTAACGCCCCTCCCAAACCAGTAGTTCCCACTATCCCGAGAAGGTAAAGATGTCCGATCTTTTCAGAATACTGAGATGACCACGCTTTCCCCTCCAAAAAACGGAGTGATGATGAAGCGAGAGAAATAGTTGAAAAAATTCCGATGACGAGAAAAACCACAAAAATCTTCTTCATAAAAGTTGACAAACCCCCTTTCAAAGTGGTAATATTTTAAAGTTTCAAAGCCTTGGGAGGTCGTCTAACGGCAGGACAGCGGACTCTGGATTCGCCGATGGAGGTTCGAATCCTCCCCTCCCAGCCAGAAGCCGGGTTTAACCTGGCTTCTATCATTATTATACACCTCCCTCTCCTACCATCGTTTAGTTTTCTCTCAAACTGCGCGAATAAAAATGGTTCTTTTCAAAAAAAGAACCAGGAAAACTCATTTTTTTATATTGTGAAATGATATCCACGTCACAATAATAAAACCAATCAAAAGCGGTATGAAATAACTCAAAACTCTCCACTCAAACGTGATCGTCCCCAAATATCTTCTCGGTACCATTGTCGAGAAAAAGAGATAAAATCCTCCCTCCGCTACCCCAGAAGAACCAGGTGTGGGTGCAAAATATATTATCATCGTAGCCAAAGACTGTACAGAAATAACGTTCAAAAATGTTCTGAACGTGTTTTGAAAAAATCCGGTGGCTGCCACCGCAACGTAAACAAGAAAAAAGTTTGCGAGGTTCGTCAACAGTCCCAAAAAGAAAGTCAAAATTAACAGCAGGGGATCTTTGGAAAGTGTCTTTGCACTTTGGGCGTATTTCACAATTTCTGAATCCACTTTATCGAGGAGTGATTCGACCTTTGGCCTCAATTTTTTGCTGAATCTAAAAAGCGATATGAACCACTTGAAAGCGCCAAATATTTTATCGTAAACTCTCTTACTCAAACTCAAAATTATGAGAAACAATATCACCGCCGTTGAAAAGCCAAATCCCAAAAAAGCAAGCGATGCAGCAGCCGGAACACGTGACATCAAACGCATCGCGGTTACCAACCCAAAGATGGCGATCGTCTCAAGTGCTCCTTGTTCAACAACAAATCTAAATATCATGACAGACGTCGATACTCCAAGCGAGACCCCGTGTCTTGTCATGTACACAATTTGCATAGGTTGCCCCCCGGAATAAGAAGGAGTGAGCATCGCAAAAAAAGAACCAACGACACTCGTCTTGAAAGACTTTGAGAAACTAAAATGATTTTCCGAACTCCTGTTAACCAGAAGGTATATGACCCCCGAATCTGCCAACCACGATACAAACAAACTCATAAGTCCAAAAACTCCCCACCAATCGTGTGTAAAAAAATCAAACGCTCTTTTCCAATTTATACCTCCTCCAAAGGAGTTTAAAAGATAAATGGCAATTGCCGACACGATGATGATCAAAACGAGATAAATTCCAAATTTCTTCACCACTTACCACCACGTTTCAACACACGCTCAAGTGCTTCCATTTCATCTATTTTCTCATCTATTTTCAGTCTCATTATCATGTTAAGAACTTTTTGAATTTCCCTACCTTCTAATCCATATTCCATCTTTAACATACGACCGTTTACTTTTTCAAGGCGCAACTTTGCCATTTTTCTTAAATACTTGAATACATTTTCCTCCATCTCCTCGTTGTATGCGAGAACCGGTAAAGCTTCCGTTGGAAACCTTGAAAGCATAAAATACAGTTCGGAAGGTCTCGATGGATTTGAAATCGTCAGACGGGTTCTTTCATCATAGACATCCTCAAAAACTTCCCTGAAACGCTTTGGTACGCCATAGCTCTCCATTATTTCAAAAGCCATTTTGGCGGCGCAAGGCTTCAGCAATAAAAGAAAAACAGAGTAAATGAGCTTTATATCCACATTCATTTTTTTGACCAAGTCAAAATATCTACTGAAATTTACCACTCGCGCACAGGGAAATATTTTAAAAACCCCATAGTGTTGAAACAACTCAAATGAAACTGACGGTTTGTCCTCCTTTAACGTCCTCTCAAATTCCGCCCTTATTCGTGCACTGCTAACCGATTTGAGATATCCACGCTTTATGGCATCAAGGAGCAATTTCTCGGTCTTCTCTCCAAAAGAATAGCCAAGCCTTGCCGCATATCTGAGAGCCCTCAAAATTCTTGTTGGATCTTCGACGAAACTCATACCATGCAAAACACGTATTTTCCCATTTTTTAAATCTTGTTTTCCACCAAAAAAATCTATCAACGTGCCAAAACTCTCGGGATTTAAGCTGATAGCCATCGCGTTGATGGTAAAGTCCCTCCGGTACAAATCTTTTCTGAGATTTGAAACTTCCACTTTAGGCAAAGCCCCCGGCATCTCATAATATTCGGTCCTGGCAGTCGCGATGTCTATCGAAATTCCGTTAAAAGAAAGTGTTGCGGTTCCAAATTCTGGGTGAACACGACACTTTGTGCCCTTAAATGAAGCGAACTCTCTTGCAAAACTCACTCCATCACCTTCTAAAACTGCATCCACATCTAAACTGGGCTTTCCAAGCAAAAGATCTCTCACAAATCCCCCAACCACGTATATCTTTTCTCCCCTTGAACTTGCAAATTTTCCCATATTCTTAAGTAAATTCAGAAGATGCTTTGGCACATTTTTAACGAGAATTTGTGACACGTTTAAAACCAGTTCTGTGCTTCCCATCGCGGTGGATATTGCCCTCATGAGATCACGCCGGGTGATTATACCCACAGGCTTTGCATCATCACCAACTACGATTACACGTCCAACATCGTGAATTGTCATGAGTTCACCGATCTTTTCAATAGAGTCGTTAGGAGAGGCAACAATAGGAGGTATGCTCATCACCATTTGCAGATTGTTCACGTTGGCCTTCAAAGCTCTTTCAACATCTTTCTTTGTAACAACACCTATCACCCTTTCGTTCGAATCGATAACGGGAAAACCGGTGAGTCCTGTACGATTCACAACATTGAGCACCTCTCGCAAATTCAAATTGGAGCTTACCGTTCGCACAGATTTTGTCATTATGTCAGCGGCTTTTACATGCCATTCGATTGGAACACGAAATTGCGGCGGTATCCCACTCAACTTTGCTCCATACTTAAAACAAAACGCCAACGCTTCAACATCTCCCGAAGTCGTTGACTCATCGGTAAGAGCCGAGGTTTTAGAGTATATGGCGAAAGCGAAAAGTTTTGCATCGTCGATCGACGGAATCACTTTGGAATCTCTCATTTCAAGCACGAATTTAGCCGTACAAGAAAGACATTTTGTGGTTTCACACTTAGCGGATTGAGGATCACCACTTTCAAATTCCACTTCTCGTACCTGAGAAAAGGTGCTCAAGATATCCAATTTTTCTCCCACCAAAACCACGTGAGAATTGGGATGAAGTCGTTTAAAAGCTATTGACGCTCCAAATCCATCGATGTTTGCGGGGAAAAAGCGCTTCAAATTGATACGCCGCCCAGAGATTCTATAAATTCATTCACATTTTCATCAACGATGTAAAGGTTGGAACTCACACGTCGCATGTCCGAAGCTCCAAACCCTTCGATAAATTCATATTTTTTCGAGAATTCAAGGGATACCTTCTCTTCTATTTTCTCGTCGTAAAAGGCAAACGCGCCGATCACTTCAACCTCTGGTCTGGTGGTCAAATAATCCAGATGCCAACGAAGCTTTTTGAATTTTTCCATATGACGTTTAACTCTTTTAGAAATAGAATTCATCGCTGAACCAACGTAAACA
This sequence comes from Mesoaciditogaceae bacterium, assembly GCA_015486145.1. Classification (GTDB taxonomy): domain Bacteria; phylum Thermotogota; class Thermotogae; order Mesoaciditogales; family Mesoaciditogaceae; genus WFSH01. Next base: position 396 of record WFSH01000209.1, on the reverse strand, counting down.
TAAATACCGGGCTCAAAATTCTTTTTACCCAGGGCACCAACAATCGTTTCCAGCGGTTTTTTCACCTTTATCACCACAACATACGTTCCACGATCTGACATCTCAACACCTCAACGAAATATACAGGTTCTCTTCATTTTTGTGTGGGTAAAACATGACAATTCTCTATTCTGTCCTTGAGTTTGATCAAAGTCATTCAAAAATATCTTGTTATCAAGTAAAAGAACAAACACTCTTGAAGCTTTCGTCAAAACATATGAAGACGCCATACAAGATGTGAAAGAACAGAGAGCAAGATTGCACAGTGTGCAATGTATTCTTGCTTTCACGACCAAAGCGATAGCTGCGATGAGAGGCACAGGATGTGCCGAGAAAGCGAATCTAACAGGATGTTAG
>WFSH01000208.1 GCA_015486145.1 Mesoaciditogaceae bacterium | reverse complement strand
TTGTTAGTTGCTTGGAGATCCTGAATAGTTCCTTCGGAACTTTCAGGATGACGTTAAGGTCAAAGACTCCAAATAAAAGAACGAATCAGTTTTGACAAGGCTTCAAAAAGATTACACTCACCGCTTGTAAAGCGGTACTAAAATGTCAAAGAATATCGCTATTCAAAAATACTACCCACACTATCGTGAAGAGATCCAATTTTTTCGAAGTCCCGTCAAAACTGACGAAAATCAAATTACCAAACAAGTATTTTCGAAAGTGAAGTTCACTTTCTCTTTCGAAATTCATTTGTTATCAACGCTCCACCTATCGCTATCGCGACCAATCCTCCAACGTAGAATATCCCAGTTTTGAACAAAAATACACCGGGATTCACTCTTCTTGCAGAAGCCTCCATCACGGATGAAGCGAGAAGTAACACCACCAATCCAAAAAGCGCCAAGGCAATTCCACCAAGGATCTCGAGGAAACGTCTCATTTCCATTTTCTCCCCACATAAGAGCTTTAATTTTTTCAGACTGTAAACTTAAGTTTAGCACATTTTCACATCAACATCAATGCTTGTTTGCTTAATTACGTTTTTAAAAATTGAATCCGTTCTGACAAGATTTCGAAAAAAATTACAGAATATTGTCATTCAAAAATGTTGCATCCACTATCAGAGAGAGCCTTCTTAATCTTCACACACGAGATAAATTAAATAGATATCAAGCGAATAAGCCAGTAATTCTGAGAAAAACACTAAAGATCGCTTCAGATCAGTTAATATATTCAATTATCATAAATAATTATCCAAAAATGAATTTGAAAGCTTATAACAAATTGTGAGAAAATTTGATGTAAATGTTTTCATATAGATTTTCTTGGAATAATTCGTGAATTCATTTGTTTTTATTAAAATTGGCGTTTAAGTATTCTCGATCATAACTAAATGTAATCGCTTTCAAAAGGAGGATGTATGCCAAGCATAAAAGACGTTGCACGAGAAGCACATGTTTCCATTGCCACGGTTTCAAGAGTTTTCAACAACCCAAGAGTGGTCAGCGACGAAACGAAAACGAAGGTCTATTTTGCGGCAGAGAAACTGGGATACACGCCTAATTTTTCAGCGAAAACCTTGAAGAAATCCATTGTTGGTACCATGATCGTGATAGTACCAGATATTTCCAACACATTTTTCATAGACATAGTTCGAGGAGTTCAAAATTATGCCGAAACGAGAGGTTACAACATTCTCATGGGGCGATTTGACATTCATCGTTTTGATCTTCAAAGATACGTGAGGCTGGTGAAATCCAAAGCGGCTGACGGCATGGTGATAGCCATTGGACACAACAGGCACTTTGCGCCGGTTCCTGAGGCCAAAGATATTCCCATTGTAACCATTGAAGAAGAATTCATGGGCAACCCTTACGTGTACATTGACAACTATCAGGCGATAAACGAGATCGTTGAATATCTCGTTTCGAAGAAGAGAAAGCGAATCGGATTTTTAGGATTCAAAAGCGAGAGAGAACGTTTTTTAGCGTTCAAAAATGCCTTGATGAAGAACAAACTTGAATTTGATGAAGAATTGACAAAAAAGGGAGCCGAATCAGGTGAAGCCGTTTACACGGGGGCTCGAGAATACGTTGAGAGGATTCTAAGAATTGGGAAGATTCCAGATTCGATCGTTTGTGCCTCTGATGTACTTGCGGCGAGCGTCATAAAATGGCTAACAAAAAACGGATTAAGGGTTCCACAAGACGTTGCCGTTACCGGTTTTGACAACATAGAAGTTGCGGAACTCTTTCAACCGGGAATAACAACTGTGGAGCAGCCTCGTGAAACGATGGGAAGAGAAGCTGCTCGGCTCTTAATAAACAAGATAGAAGGTCACGAAGTTCCAAAAAAAATCGCTTTTCAAACGAGAATTGTGATAAGAGAATCTGCATAAAATATGCCCGAAAGGGGCTAATTTCAATAAAGGGAGGGATTCTTTATGAAACGAAGTATCGTTTTGGTGCTTGCACTCATAGCTGTGCTTGTTTTTTCAAGTTTTGCCGTAACTTTAGTCATGACTGCAGGCGCTGTCGGTCGCGAATACGTGGTGCTTCAGCAACAAATAAAAGTATTCGAAGCTCAAAATCCAGGTATAAAAGTGGTTCTCATGCCAATGCCAAACTCTTCCACGGCTCGCTACAATCTCTACGTAACCTATTTGAGTGCGGGAATGCCTCAACCAGACGTGTTAATGCTTGACGTCATATGGCCACCGGCATTTGCCAATTTTTTGGTTAACCTCAATCCATATTTTCCAAAATCTGAATTGAAAGATTTCTTCCAAGGCGCTGTTAGAGCTGACACGTGGAACGGAAAACTCGTGGCAATGCCGTGGTTCATAGACGCGGGACTTCTTTACTATCGAAAAGATTTACTTAAAAAATATGGCTTTGAGCCACCCAAAACATGGGCTCAACTGATTCATGAAGCACAGGTCATATCCAAAAAAGAAGGAATAAAGGGCTTTGTATGGCAAGGTGCCTCTTACGAAGGATTAACCTGTGATTTCATGGAATACGTACACTCCTACGGAGGTGCGATACTTAACGCTAATGGCAAAGTGGTATCTGATTCTCCAATGGTTAAAAAGGCTCTCCAAACGATGGTCGACATGATATATAAATACAAGATAAGTCCCGTTGGAGTTGCCACTTACATGGAAGAGGATACCCGCCATATATTCCAAAATGGAGATGCGGTTTTCATGAGAAACTGGCCTTATTGTTGGCCACTTCTCAACGGAAAAAATTCGAAAGTCGCTGGTAAAGTGGGTGTGGAGCCTCTGCCAGAAGGAACTGGATTCCCAGGTGTCCGACATTCCGCAACTTTGGGAGGATGGCAACTCGGAATAAACAAAAACAGTGAGCATGTTAAAGCCGCCGTTAAACTCATAAAGTTCTTGGTATCCCCTCAACAAGAAGCTTATAAAGCCATACACTCCGGCCAAAATCCTTCGAGACTTTCGGTTTACAACAATCCGGCTGTTATAAAGGCCAATCCATTTTACAAATCACTCTGGTCAGTTTTCCAAAATGCCGAACCAAGGCCAAAGTCTCCAATTTATCCACAGATCTCGAGAATAATATTCACCAACGTCAACGAGGCTCTCACAAAACAGCTAACGGTCGATCAAGCCATCGCAAAAATGACTTCACAGCTTAAGAGTCTCCTTGGTCAATAATTGTCTTCGACTCAGAAGGCGGGGAGCTTCGCTTCCCCGCCTTTCTAATAGACATGAAGGGAGGGCAAGATGCGTTTCAACAGAATGGACCCCTTGCACCGCACAGATCCAATATATGCGACCGCATTTATCATTCCCACCCTCGCAGTTATTGGGTTCATAGCATTTTGGCCGTTAGGACAAACCTTTTATAACAGTCTTTTCAAATTTGCGCTGATGTATCCACAAAGCAAAGTTTTTGTTGGACTATCCAACTACGGTAAACTTTTTCAGGATTCGAGGTTTTTGAACGATTTGTGGAACACCGTGCGCTTTACAGTGTGGTCGGTGGGAATAGAAACGGTTTTTGGTTTACTCGTTGCTCTCATGCTCAACAAAAAATTCAAATTACGAGGACTGGTAAGAGCGGCCGTTTTGATACCGTGGGCAATACCAACAGTTGTTTCTTCACAGATGTGGCGTTGGATGTACAATGATAACTACGGAATCGTAAATAATTTGCTGCTTTCACTCCACATAATAAAAACTCCGATAGTTTGGCTGGGCTTTCCATCAACGGCTATGCCAGCGATCATCAGTGTTGATATTTGGAAAACAACGCCTTTCATGATATTGCTCATATTGGCCGGGCTTCAAATGATTCCAGAAGAACTGTACGAAGCGGCTCGAATAGATGGAGCGAATGTTTGGCAGAGATTTTGGTCAATAACTTTTCCGATGATACGACCAACACTTGGGATTGCTTTGATATTCAGAACCCTCGACGCAATGCGCGTTTTTGATGTTGTTTACGTTATGACAAAAGGAGCCGCAAATACCGAAACACTTTCCGTGTACAACCAATGGACACTTTTCACAAGGGGATTTATCGCTCCATATTTTGGGTATGGAAGTGCGATGTCAGTCATGATATTCATATTCATAAGTGTGTTTGCTTTCTTCTACGTTAAAATGATGAAGATAAAACTGGATTGAGAGGTGAGACTTTGTGAGGTACAAACGAACAAAAAAAGTCTTATTTTACATAGGCGTTGCTGTGGTCTTAACGTATTTTCTGTTTCCGTTTTACTGGGCTGTTGTTTCTTCGATACGTATTCCATCTGAATTGTTCTCACCTCATCAATCATTGATCCCGCTAAAAATACAGTTCGAGAGTTACGTACAAGTTTTTACTCAGCGACCTTTCGCTCAAAATATACTGAACAGCACGATAGTTGCCGGAGCTGCTACCTTGCTCTGTCTCGTTATAGGCTCTCTCGCGGGTTACGCAATAGCACGATTGAAATTTGCAGGGAAACTGCTTGTAATGCTGTTTATACTGTCCGTGAGCATGTTTCCCCAGGTGTCAATCCTCGGTGCCCTCTTTCAAATATTGAGATCCGCCAAACTGATAAACACTTATCCGGGACTTATCATTCCGTACATTGCACTCACAATTCCTTTAACCGTCTGGACTCTTCAAAATTTTTTCAGGGACATGCCAAAAGAATTGGAAGAAGCTGCTTACATGGATGGAAGCGGGAAATTTTCAACTTTTTTGAGAATCGTTCTTCCACTTTCAGCACCAGGTTTGGTGGCAACGGGATTGTTAACTTTTATATTTTCATGGAACGAATTTCTTTTCGCCTTAAGTTTTGAGCAGTTACCAAACATGTACACCGTTCCCGTGGCAATTGCCATGTTCACCGGATATTACGTGGTACCATGGGGACAAATTATGGCTGCATCCGTGATCGTAACCGCTCCACTTGTGATTTTGGTGCTTATCTTTCAAAACAAGATCATAGCTGGTATGACCGCTGGATCCGTTAAAGGATAATTTGGTTTCCCGCGGTCCTGCCAGAAAGACTCCCAATTTTGTTGCAAACATCTGTTGATCACCTGTGATATAATTTTGTATCCTGTGTTTTACCATGGTGGTGATCTGAAGTGTCCAGAAAAGCTGGTGTTTTTGTCGCACTTTTTTTGGTTCTTTCCATGGTTACAATATTCTCCATGAACTATGTTTTTGGACTTGGTTACTCTCCTTCACGAAGTTGGGTGATAAATTTAGGCGCGATGAATGGATTTAGTGACGAACTGTTTGTCAACGTTTTTACCGCAGCTTCAACTTCACAATCCACCGTTTACCAAATAAGTGCACATGTGCCAATTCTCGGAAGAAGTGAAAAGAACTCAGGGTTCAGACTCGGCCCATTGTTCGATACCATCATTTCTTCTGCAACAACGTTTAATTTGGGAATTTATGGTCAATACTACATCGGTCCTTGGAGACTTGAAATGAGTGTGTACAGGTCTATAAACAAATCAAATTTTTCCACCTCGATTGGACTTTGGTATTTCTTTTCAAGCCAATCCCATCACTTTATAGACTATTTTGTCGCGGACATTGAGGCAAATGAAAAGCTTCCGTACTTTTCTTTGATCTTTATAGAACCATTTTAATCAATGTAAAAATACCTAACGTTTTTAGAAGGGAATGATACACATGGAACTTGAAGAAAAAAAAATCAATTCTCTGTTGAAATTTGATGGAAAAATGATCAAACTTTATTTGGATGAGGTGAAACTTCCAAATGATCACAATTCCCATAGAGAAGTTGTGAGACATCCCGGAGCCGCTGCCATAATTGCCATAAACAGAGAAGGGCTTATCGTTGTTGAAAAACAGTACAGATATCCCGTGAATGAGATTTTGTGGGAAATCCCCGCTGGTAAGTTGGATAAAGATGAAGAGCCTTTAACATGTGCCAAAAGGGAGTTTGAAGAAGAAACCGGTTTTGTTGCCAAAAATTGGAAAATGCTTGGTTACATTTACACGACACCTGGTTTTTCAGATGAGAAGATACATCTTTTTTTTGCAAGCGGACTGGAAAAAGGTAACGTTAACCCCGATGAAGATGAGTTTGTGGAGATTAAATTTCTTTCGAAGTCGGAAATGGAACGTATGATCTTGGAAAATGAGATTGTTGACTCAAAAACCATAGCCGCGTTTTTTAGAGCACGTGAAAAGGGGTTGCTGAATTGAAGGCGGAAATAGTCTCTACCGGTACGGAGCTTCTGCTGGGAAAAAGTTGCAATGAAGATGCAAGGATTCTATGTGAATTGCTTGCAAGATGTGGGATCGACGTTTACAGATATACCACGGTTGGTGATAACTTGCGAAGGATATCCGAAGCGTATTCTGAAGCACTTGAGCGGTCGGATATCGTGATTTCAACGGGAGGTTTGGGTGGAACTGATGATGATCTGTCCAAGCAAGCCGCATCGCTTGCGACATCTGTACCTCTTGAGGAGAACGAGAAATTAGAATCTTTTTTAAGAGACAAAAAGGTGAAATCAGAAAGGATCGTGAGATCCTTTTCTTCTATTCCGAAGGGCGCAATACTTTTTGAAAACACGGTTGGTGTGGCACCTGGTATAGTCATACCGGTAGGTGAAAAATTTTTGATACTTCTTCCAGGTCCTCCAGCGGAACTAAAGTCTATACTCAAAAGCGGACTTGAAGAATTTTTGAGAAAACTCGGTAACGCGTACATTTTAAACAAAGTGATAAAAATTCATGGTTTTCGAGAATCAGACGTAGAGGATAGGATACACGATCTTACTCTTTCCTCCAATCCAACCGTTGCCACATTTTTGAAAAAGGGGTGGATAGAGATCTCCATCACCGCAAAAGCAAAAGATAAAAGTTCCGCGTTCGATATGGTCGCGGATGTTGAGAGTAAGATATTGAAGCGTTTTCCCAAAGACGCCATAGGAAAAGCTGATATGAGTCTTGAGGAAACGCTTTACGATGTTCTCAAAAAACGTAACTTAACGATTTCTTTCGCTGAATCGGTAACAGGTGGCATGATTGCGAGCAAACTCGTGAATGTTTCTGGAATTTCAAGTATTTTTATGGGAAGTTTGGTTCTATATTCCAACGACTCCAAAATGGAAATTCTTGGGCTTTCAAAGGATAAAATGAAAGTTTACGGGGCAGTTTCAAAAGAGTGTGTGACAGAAATGGCCAAGAGTGTAAAAAAACTTTTCAAAACTGATATTTCCGTTGCCACAACCGGAATTGCCGGACCTACAGGTGGAACAAAAGAGAAACCGGTGGGAACCGTGTGGTTTGCCTTTGCCTATAAGGATGAGATCCACTCCTGGAAGAGAACTTATGCTGGAAATAGAAATGAGATAAGGGAATATGTGACCGAAGAAGCGTTAGACGCGGTGATCAGGCGAGTTTCAAGGTAACACAAAGCTTCATGGTATAATTCAACTGTTATGATAATAGAAGCATTCAAGGAATTCTACGTAAAATACAAAAAAATCAACGCTTTACTCTTAGATCCCAAAGTCTCTGCCGATCCAAAACTCGTGATGGACTACTCCAAGGAGCTCGCCTCCATTCAAGAAGCGGCACAAATTTACGAGAGATATTTGGAAGTAAAAAGAGAAATAGAAGAGTTGAAATCGATCTCTTCATCGGACATTAAAGATGAAATCGAAGATGAGATCGAACGTAAAGAAAAACAGATCATCAACTTGGAAAGTGAAGCTTTGAGGCTCGCGGAAAAAATGGATCCAAACGCGGATAGAAACGTGATTGTTGAGATACGTGCTGGAGTTGGTGGTCAGGAGAGCGCAATTTTTGCCGGCGACCTTTTTAGAATGTACATGCGTTACGCCGAACGTCACAATTTGAAAACAGAGATCCTCTATTCACATGGAACCGAGCTTGGAGGTTTTAAGGAAGTTATTTTTTCCGTTTCGGGGAAAAACGCCTATAATTTTTTTAAGTACGAAAGTGGAGTTCATAGGGTTCAACGCGTTCCCGCGACCGAGGCTTCCGGAAGAATACACACTTCTACTGCCACCGTTGCGGTACTTCCAGAGGCAAATGAGGTGGATGTTCAAATAAATCCAGATGAATTAAAAATAGATACGTTTAGGTCATCGGGAGCTGGCGGTCAACACGTTAACAGAACAGAATCTGCGGTAAGAATAACTCACATGCCAACTGGAATTGTGGTTGTGTGTGAATCTGAGAGATCGCAAATTCAAAATAGAGCCATTGCGATGAAAATACTCAGATCGAGAATTTTTGATTTGAAGCAGCGCCAAGAAAGGGAAAAACAGGCATCCATGAGAAAAAATCAAATAGGTACGGCGGAGCGCAGTGAAAAAATACGTACTTACAATTTTCCACAAAACAGAGTTTCCGATCACAGAAGTTCTTTCACCACTTATAAGATCGATGATGTTATGGATGGGGATCTTGATGAAATCGTTGATTCCCTGAGAAAATGGGAAACGGAGAGTAAAGTTGAACTTTCTGGGCGCTGAGTTCAAAGGAGATGTTCGCGAGGTGCCAACAAAAGCCCTTGCGTACATAGGTGATGCGGTGTTTGAACTTTTTTGCAGAACAGAATTCTCATTTAACAACTCGAAAGTGCGAGAAGTTGTGAATGCAAAAGCACAAGCAAAGTGCTTTGATGAAATTGAGAAATTGTTAAATTCAGATGAAAGGGCCATCGCCATGCGGGGAAGAAATTTGAAAACTTATCGAAGTAGAGAACCTTTTTACAGAAAAGCCACCGCTCTTGAAAGCATCATTGGTTATCTTTTTTTGCTGGGAATGGAAAAAAGATTGACTGAATTGCTTAAAAACTGTGTGGAGCGTTTCAAATGAAAATATTACTCGTCTATCCGAATTATCCAGACACATTTTGGAGTTTCAGATATGCTTTGAAATTCATCTCCAAAAAGGCAAGTCACCCGCCTTTAGGTTTGTTGACGGTGGCGGCAATGCTTCCCAAAGAATGGAAGAAAAAACTGATCGATATGTCAGTAAGTCATTTGAAAGATAGGGATATTAAATGGGCGGATTATGTGTTCATAAGTGCCATGTCCATCCAGAGGGAATCGGCAAAAGAAGTGATTGCAAGGTGTAAAAGCTTGGGAGTTAAGACGGTTGCCGGCGGGCCTCTTTTTACGAGTTTTTACAAAGATTTTGACGATGTAGATTATTTGGTACTCAACGAGGCCGAGATAACCCTTCCACTTTTTTTGAAAGATTTAAAAAATGGTTGTGCCAGGCATATTTACACTTCTGAAAACTTTTCTGATATGGAAAAAAGTCCTGTCCCGCTTTGGGAATTGATCAACATGAAAAAATATGCCCATATGGGCATTCAATATTCACGAGGTTGCCCGTTTAATTGTGAGTTTTGTGATGTTACCTTACTTTTTGGTCATAAAATACGCACCAAGACCAAGTATCAGATATTGGATGAATTAGAAAGCATATATTCTCAAGGGTGGAGGGGAAGAGTTTTCATTGTTGATGATAATTTTATCGGGAATAAGGGAAAATTAAAGAGGGAAATTTTACCCTCCATGATAGATTGGATGAAAAAAAGGAATTATCCATTTTCTTTTGGCACGCAAGTTTCAATAAATATTTCTGATGATGAAGAACTCATGAACATGATGGTCAAAGCGGGATTTGGTTCTGTGTTTGTTGGAATTGAGACTCCAAACGAGGAGAGTTTAGCCGAGTGTGGTAAAGTTCAAAACCAAAATCGTGATTTGTTGGCTTGTGTGAAAAAAATTCAGAGGGTTGGTTTGGAAGTCCAAGCAGGGTTTATTTTGGGATTCGATCATGATACACCCACAATTTTCGAAAGATCTATTTCGTTCATTCAAAAAAGCGGAATTGCGGACGCCATGGTTGGTTTGTTAAATGCTCCACCTGATACGAAGCTCTATCAACGTCTTGCCAGGGAAGGCAGATTGTTGCACGATGCATCAGGAGATAACACTGATTTTTCGATGAATTTCGTACCCAAAATGGATTCCATGACTCTTGTGAATGGCTATAAAAAAGTGGTTACCACCATTTATTCCCCCAAGTATTATTCTAAGAGAATCATGACTTTTTTGAGGGAATTCAATCTCCCAAGAGAAAAACCATTTCGGTTACATTCCATGTACATCAGTGCATTGTTTAAATCCATTTTGTTTTTAGGGATAAGAGAAAAAGAGAGAACTTACTATTGGAAACTCTTTTTCTGGAGTCTGTTCAGACACCCGCGGCTTTTCCCGCTGGCTATTGCTCTTACGATCCATGGATTCAACTTACGAAAGACGTTTGAAAACTACTTACGTGATATATAGATCATCTATCCTTTTTTGGTTTAACACGTAAGGTTTTAAACTTTTTGTACAAGACAAATCCAGGGTGTGCGCCTTTTGGTTTTGAAACATTTTTTACAAGTGTGTAATCCACGTCGACCCATTCGGCTTCTTTGTATCTCGAATGACCGGCAGCCAAAGAGGCTGCCATCTCTATGACTTCTTGGGGTGGTCTCCTCCCAGCCGTTATGATCACAACGTGAGAACCTGGAACTTTCCTTGCATGAAACCACAAGTCTTCAGCTGAAGCGATTCTTTGCGTGATTTTGTCATTTTGAATGTTATTCTTGCCGACAATTATCTTGAATCCTTTGTACTCAAAAGTCAAAGGAGTAGATTCTTGAGTTTTTTTTCGCTTTTTCTTGAATTTATTTTTCTTGTTTGGCATGAATCCATTCTGGACAAGTTCGATTTGAATGTCCATGAGTTCGTTTAGATCTTCCGAATCTTCCACTTCATCTTGTAACTCTTGGAGATAAAGTAAGCGTTTTTGGAGGATTTTTAGGCGTTTCTTAGCTCCTTCCAATTGCCTTTTTAGGTTGCCATAGATCTTGAAAAAATGTTGAGCATTTTTTGAAACGTCTATTTTAGGATCGAGTTTTATCGAAAACTCTTTTCCACTCTCCCAATCTGTAACCTTTACCTGGTCAGTGCGCTTCGGTAGAGAATGAAGATTGGCTATGAGAAGTTCTCCGTATTTTCTAAATTCGTTTGCACCTTCGGCATTGTGAATTTCTTTTGTAATTTTATCGATCGTGAATTCGGTTTTGTTTATTAAACGCTTTATCAGTTTTTTTAAAGTGCTTCTTTTTGATTCGGTGACCGTATGAATTTTTTTTGCAGAGAGGAGAGCTTCTATTGCCTGTGAGACTTTTTCAAAGTATTTTGATTCACCCAAAGGCTTGAAAGCGTAAACGTCTTTTGGAACACCGTTTTCTAAAAGCAAATACGCTCCTGGTTTTTTTACTTCGCTCACGATCGAGTGAATGACATTCAAAATACTTTCTCTTTGTTTGGATGTGAGAGTTCCAACGATGGTATCAAAACTGATCTCTGCTCTGCGTATAATCTGAAGAGTGTCTTTCTTTGAGAGTCCCTTTACGTTTTTAACCAGAGCTCGATCAAGTCTCTCATGTCGATCTGAAAAAACTTCTTCTCCAATGAGCTCCGGATCCGTCCTGTTTTCTTTGGGTGGGATGTATTTTGCCCCTCTTAAAATTGTTCGTTTTGACGAAATGACATCTTTGAAGGCACCCAAGCAAACCCCGTTTTTAACTAATATGAGGTTACCAAAAGTACCGGTAACTTCATGGTAAAGTGCGAATTCTTCACTTTCACCGATGAGATTCTTAACGTCAAACGTGAATTTAACCACTCTATCGAAATTTATCTGTTCCACTTTTACAAGTACGGCTCCTTTAAGTCGCGCTCTCAAAAGGGAAACAAACGCCGAAGGATTATCATCAGAAACGGCGAAATCGGTTGTAATGTGCATGTGAGGCCATATGTTCATATCGAGAATGATATCTTGCTTTTTCAACGACAAAACGATCACACCTTTTGGACCTGTGTGGATTCCAATGAGGTAAGAAGGAATTGTTATTTCGGTTATCACTTTTGAAACCAAAAACGCATCGTAAGGCATCGACTTCCACGCTCCCTCTTCATATTAACACCACGAAGCATTATAACCGTTATTGATGATATAATATCATTACTTGGGAGGCGAAAGCATGAGAGAAGTGAAATTCACGGACACCACCCTCAGAGACGCTCATCAATCGTTACTTGCAACACGAATGAGAACCTCCGAGATGGTACCAGTACTTGAAGACATGGATGCCATTGGTTATAATGCCTTCGAAATGTGGGGTGGGGCCACTTTTGATTCTTGTTTGAGGTATCTCGACGAAGATCCATGGGAAAGGATACGGATCATCCGAAAACACGTGAAAAATACGAAATTACAGATGCTTCTTAGGGGGCAAAATATACTTGGGTACTCCAATTACCCTGATGATGTGCTTGAACTCTTTGTAGAGCGAGCTGTTAAAAACGGAATAGATGTGATCCGAGTTTTTGATGCTCTTAATGATCCGCGTAATCTTCAAAAATCGATCGAATTTGGTAAACGCTATGGAGCACATGTTCAGGGGGCTATCAGTTACACGACGAGTCCTGTACACACCGTTGAAAAATATTTAGAATTTGCAAAATCCTTGGTTGATATGGGAGTGGACTCGATCTGTATTAAAGACATGGCCGGTCTTCTCACCGCTCCAATGGCTTACAAAATGGTTAAAGAACTTAAAAAAAACTTTTCACTGCCTGTAGAAGTGCATTCCCATTTTACAACCGGTTTGGCTGATGCCGCGTATTACGCTGCCATAGAAGCCGGGGCTGATATAATAGATACCGCCACAAGTGCACTTGCTTACGGCACGAGTCAACCAGCTGTTGAGCCTTTTTTTGCCATGTTGAGCGATATGAAAAATGTAAAAGTTGATCTCGATATCGATAGAATCGGTTTCGTGAATGAACATTTTGTCCATGTGCGTGAAGCCCACAAAGACACGGACGTCTCCATGAAAACCGTAAACACAGAAGTCTTGAAATCGCAAGTACCTGGAGGAATGTTATCAAACCTTGTAAATCAACTTAAAGCGCAGAACGCCCTTGACAAATTTAGTGAGGTCATGAAGGAAATGGCTAAGGTCAGGAAAGAACTTGGTTATCCTCCGCTTGTCACACCTACAAGCCAAGTGGTAGGGGTTCAAGCCGTTCTAAATGTTTTGAGTGGGGAAAGATACAAAATAATAACCAATGAGACTAAAAAGTACGTGAAGGGCATGTACGGTAGACCACCTGCACCCATAGATGAAGAAATCATGAAAAAAGTGCTTGGTGACGAAAAGCCCATCGAAGTTAGACCTGCTGATATGTTAAAGCCAGTTCTCGACAAGTTGAAAAAAGAGATAGGTGTGTTGGCAAAAGATGATGAAGATTTGCTTAGCTATGCCCTATTTCCTCAAGTGGCGAAGAAGTTTTTAGAGAAAAAATACGTGGCCAGAATAAAAGTTGATTTTGATATTGCAGATGAAAACATGGATGAATTTCCAGAGGTTACGGTCTATCCCGCATAAAAAAAGAACCAGTTTTTTGCAAGATATTTTTACCATTACACTGAGAAAGGAAGATGCAAATGAAAAAGAGTGTGGTTATAGCCATAGGTGGAAACGCAATTCAAGGTCCTAAAGAGCCTGCAACAGCGGAGGTGATGAGAAAAAATCTTCAAATGACAGCGTCTTATCTTTCCAAAATATTGGACAATTTGAACGTTGTGATCACACATGGAAATGGTCCACAAGTGGGAAATCTTATGGTTCAGCAAGAGCAAGCAAAAGATGTTATTCCTCCGTTGCCACTTGATATAAATGATGCCTACACCCAAGGAATGCTTGGTTATCTCATCGTTCAAGCGTTTGAAAATCAGCTTATTGAGCGTGGTATAAACCGAAAGTGTGTGGGACTTGTCACGCAAGTGATCGTTGACCCCGAAGATACAGCTTTTAAAAATCCCACAAAACCAGTTGGCCCGTTTTACACGAAAGAAGAAGCGGAAAGGCTTGCCAGGGAGAAAGGGTGGAAAATAAAGGAAGATGCCGGAAGAGGTTTTAGAAGGGTCGTCCCATCACCCCAACCACTTGACGTCGTGGAAAAGGATTTGGTGAAGGAGCTCATGGAAGAAGGCGTCATAACGGTAACTGTTGGTGGGGGTGGTATACCGGTGATGCGCTCAAAGAATGGCGGTATTGAAGGTGTTGAGGCTGTCATAGACAAAGATAGGGCTTCGTCACTTTTGGCTCGCATTTTAGATGTGGATGAATTCGTAATATTAACTGGTGTGGAGAAAGTTTACATCAATTTTGGAAAGGAAAACCAAAAGGCTCTCGATAGGATAACGGTCTCTCAGGCAAAAAACTATATGGAACAAGGGCATTTCCCCAAAGGTTCCATGGGTCCAAAAATAGAATCGGCAATTGCTTTCGTTCAAGCCACCAACCGTCAATGTATCATAACTTCATTGGAAAAGGTTTCAGAGGCTTTCAAGGGGGAAACCGGAACATTTGTGATTCCTGATTGACGAGGAGGGATGATGATCCATCTACTGGCTCCTAAAAAATTGGGGAAAAAACTGAACAAATTTAAACCGGTTCTTTACAATCATTTGAAGGACAGGGTTTATTCCGCTTTTTGGAATGTGATCGTGGTGGAAAATCCTCAAGATGCACAAATAGCCTTGGAATTTTCTAAGTTTGGAACTCTGGTCGTAAACACGGGAAATACTCATTTGAAAAATGTCCTCAATTGTCACGTCGATGATCTGATTTTGTCCATAGGTTTTCTGGAGAAAATTTTGGAGGAGAGAAAAAGGGTAGATGCCATAGAGAAAGAAGAACGTCTTTTAATGGAACCAATTATGTTAAACCCAAAAATGGCAAAAGCATACAGAGAGTTGGCAAAGTGTTCAATTTCGAGAAGTTCACTGGTGATAGCTGAGGATGGTTTGTTAGAGGAATGGATACTTTGGCCTATTCTTGGAAATCATGAAGTGGTAGATTTTGGCGTGATTTCAGAGGAAGAAGCGTTGTTGCGAATATTTGGAACCAAAAACCATTCTCCACTCCTTTCAAAAGAAGGAGTTTTGGTTTTGATGAACTGTGACAACTGTTCAGAACAAACTATTTCCAAGGTCGCACGTTGTTCTTCTCTTGGAATGTTCACCCCTTATTTGAGTAATTCCAAAGAAAGTTGCGTGTCACGGACACTTTTCCATTTTGTGAACGAAAAAAACGTACCAGAAATGCTACTTCAAATCGTTGGCACGAGTCGTTCAACAATTCCCCCAGTACGTGAGATTGCCGATTCTCTACCAAATATTTTGAGGCTTTTCATTTCAACGATAGCACAAAAAATGTTTTCTGCGAATGTTAAAATATCGCAAGATATGTTAAGCAGGATAAAAAAAACTAAGTGGAGTGGTAATTGGAGGGAATTTTTTGAATTTTGCAAGCTGATAGCTATAGGAGAAGAAAAAATACAGCACCAGTTGGATGAAAAAAAGGAAATTCCAAAACTTAAAGAGTATACGAAGATGATTTTGGCGGAGAGCGAACGCGATTTGATAAAACACGCCATTCAAATACACGGCATGGACAGAAAGAAATTGTGTGAAGTTCTTGGTATAAACCAAAAGACACTTGTGAAGAAATTAAAACTCTACGGCTTGGATGGTAAAACATAAAGGTGAAAACGATCATCGTTTATCTTCCACTCGATGCTCAAAAAGCAAAATCCTCCAATCTTCCCGTAAAGCTCCCAATACTCATGGAAGATCTGAAAAAAGTTATAGAGGAAAACAAATTAACTCCAGACGTTATTTTACGCGGTCTGGAAGCTCAAGTGCGCACGGGAAAGAAAGTGGATTATTACATGTCGTATCTTTTGTACATCCTTTACGATCGCGCGAGAGCTGTCATGAATCAGGGAGATTTCGAAGAAGCCCTAAATTATGTTGAACGAGCTGGTGAATACAAGAAGGATTATAGATATTACTTTCACCTTGGAATTATAGAAAGAAAAATTGGGAATCTTGAGACTTCAGAAGTACTTTTGAGAAAAGCCGTTGCGATGAACGAAGAATTTTCCCCTTCAAGACTGGAATTGGCACAAACTCTTATAATGAGGAGAGACCTGTCAGGAGCAGTAGAAGAATGTAAGAGAATCGTTGAATTGGATCCGTCTTTTACGCTCTCGTATATCGTCATGGGAGATGCTTATATGGAGCTTGGAGATGCAAGATCGGCACTCATGGTTTATGAAAAAGCCCTATCGATCGATCCGGATATTCCAACCGTCCATTGGAGAATAGGAGTGGCGGCAAATGTGCTACAAAAGTTTTCTTTGGCTGAACGTGAATTGAAGACTTCTGTAACTAAAAATGAAGGTGGATGGCAGGCAAAGTACAATCTTTCCTATTCACTCTACCGACTTGGAAAGGTTGTGGAAGCTCTTGAATTGCTCAAGCAACTTTTCAACGCCGATGTTGATAATCCAGAAGTCATAACAGAGCTCGTTTTACTCCAAAAAATGTTGGGTTTTTATGAAGAGGGTTTAAAAACAGTTGAAACGGGTATTGAAATGGGTATTGAAGAGGAAGGCTTTTTGTTGGCGGCGGTGGATATTTTCGTTTTCAACGGAATGGTGGACAGAGCCATAGAAATTTGTAGAGAGAAAAAAAACCCAAATTTCGAAACACGGGAATATCTTATAAAACTGGAGAACGATTGGCAAAAAAATATCAACGTTGGGGAATTATCACGCCTTTTGAATTTTAAAAACGAGAAACTCGCGCAACGCGTAGAACTCGTTCTTCAGGGCAACGTGCCAAACGGAGAGATTTTTGACAGTTCCATGCTTAACGTTTTTGCAAAAATTTTGAACACACACGGCCCACATCCTTATTCTGCAGAGAGGGATTTAACACGTGCCGCAATGGCATTTTCTGGTTCAATTGATACGATCTCACTCTTTATTTTTTTGTACAGGATGTACTTGAATATAAATGTTTTTGGAATGAGTTTTACAGAAAGCCTTGAAAGCGTAACCCCCGCTGTTGTCGATATATCGTGGAAACTTGGAAAACTCATCGCAAAAGTGATAGATGAAGAACACTTTGATATAGAAGAGATAGCACGCCAAAAAATAACTACCCCTCCAGATGCCGCTAAATTTTTTGCCTCAATATTCTTAGCACTGGAGGGGCATGAAAATCCCATTGAGTTCCTCAAATCTGTGGGTGTCTCTCAAACAAAGTTGAAAGTGTTCGAATCGATCATTTTGCCTTCAACTCAAGAGTGTTGATCAGCATGTCATAAAATTTGGAATTCACGATGAAATATATGAAATTGGTTTTTCTCATCATGAGGTTGAACTCTTCAATACCGGAAAGTTTTTTGGGTTTGTTAAGCCTCTGATGGTTAGGCTGAACTGGTTTGGCTCTCTTGCCGATCTCGTTTTTCTTTTCGTAAGCTTCTCGTTTGCCCACTTGACCTTTGTTGGGGTTATGTTGTTTCAAAAATGGTTTTTCTTTCCCCAAAAAAGGCAATTTCCTTTCCTGCATTCTCCTGGTTCTCATTGCTTTCATTCGTTCAAAAAATGCTTTTGCTTTTTCCGCTTGTTCTAAAGTAACAACAGATTTAATCGAAGTGATGAACTCAGAGGTCACTTTTTTATACTTTTGACCAAGCGTTTCCAACATCTTTTTAGCTTCGGTCAGCTGCGCTTTGTCATTTTTGATCAAAGAATTGCGCAACATGGTCAAGGCTTTGACTTTGTAATTTTCGAGAGAATTCACAGCCGTTTTAAACTTTATCATACTTTGAGCGAGTGAAGCTGCCTGTGTCGGTGTGATTTTCAGGTAATTCATGGCTTCAAGAATGTTAATTTGGAACTCTAATTTAGCAGTTTGAGTGAGTGGTGAATTCACGACAGGTACGGGCTTGGGCGTTTGTGGAAGAGCCAAATTTCCAGCGAATACCGCTGAAATCAACAAAGGTACGAAAAGCAGCACTAAAAATTTCTTCACTTAAATCACCTCCAAGAATTTTGATTACCGTGATCTTTGACTCATATTTCGTCAGGTAGTTGAATTTTTTCACATCGTTTTCACATCTTTTCATCAAATTTGCGGTTGACGGGTTATGCCTGAATTATTCTGTTCAACACACGCACATTTTGTAGTAAAATGTAGTTATGAAAATCGATCAGGAGATTCTAACAACTTTTACTTTGTGCCCAAGAAAGGCATACTTCATGAAAGATCAAATTCAAGAGGTTGAAGATGGAACTTTTGTCTCCGAATATTTAGGTATGACCCTAATAGCCAAGGCTGATGAAATCTTAGATCACGACGGAGAGCGCGTTGCCATTCTTGATAAACCATCCATAAAATTGAAAGAACGGCACAAAATCGAACTGGCATTTCTCGCCTTTATCATATCTTTACGTGGTGAAAAAATTTCTGTGGGGATTCGTCTCAAAGATGGAATAAGGATTGTGCGTCCGAACACGAGCAAAATCCTTTTGACGCTTTCAGAAATGAGAAAAACATTCAATTCCAAAAATCCTCCCGGGCCTTCTTTTTCTTACAGCTGTAAAAACTGTCCCTACCATTCAGACTGCATAAATTTTGCCGTCAAAAATGGTGACATTACAATGATAAATGGAATAGGCGAGGGAAGAAAGCACGCACTGAAAAAGGCAGGGTTTTTAAAAGTTGAGGATGTCGCGAAATCTAATCCCGAAGTAATTTCGAAATACACAGGAGTGGACATAAAAGAAGCGAAAAGAATTATCAAACAGGCTGAATCCATAAGTACCTCTCAATGGTTTTCAATAGATAAATTCAAACTTCCAACGAGTGAATACGAGTACTTTTTTGACGTCGAAAAAGGTGAAGGAAAGATCTATCTCTTGGGAGTTATTTTGAAAGAAAAAAACGGAAGTCAGTACCGATATTTTATTCTGAACGATCATTGGGAAAGTGCCTGGAACGAATTTCTTAAATTTTTAAACAAATATCCCGAAGCTCCAATATACCATTACGATGTCTTCGACAGAGATGTAATTAAAAAATTTGGTAACCTGTCAAAAACAAACGTGAAAGAGTTGAAAAATAGACTGATAGATCTCTATAAGTTGATCACTCGCTCTTTTATTCTTCCAGTTAGATTTTATTCTCTGAAAGATGTGGCACGAACTATAGGATTCAAATGGAGAGTGGGAAACTTTAACGGGTATGAAGCCATGAAAGCGCTGAGCCTCTGGGGAAAAAATAAAAGTCCAGATATTCTCGACAAAATTGCCACATATAACGAAGATGATTGCCGTGCTTTGGCGACGATAAAAGAACGTTTGGAACGAATGCAAGCAAGATTTTGAAGATCACTCATCACCGATTACCGATCACTGCTTACTTCTCACTGATCACCACTCACCTCTATATATTTGGAACACGGACAAACGCTGTTCAAGTACGTAAAGAAACTCTCCCGATAACTCTTTCAATTTCTGAAATGGAAATTGCTCCCACCCTTAGAACCGTTGGTTGATTTCTGGTGAGATCCAAAATTGTGGATGCAACGCCAATCCTTATCTTGCCTCCATCCACGTAAAGATCCACGGCATTTCCAAGTTGTTCGTAAGCACTTTCAACTGACACTGGGCTTGGATTGCCAGATTTGTTGGCACTCGTTGCGGCAATTGGACCAACCATGTCGGCGAGCTTTCGAAAAAAGGGATCATCAGGCATTCTAAAACCAATTGTGTTACCGTAACCGACCAAGTTTTCAGAGATCTCTTTAGAAGCCTTCAATATCAAAGAGAGTGGTCCTGGCCAAAATTTATCTATCAACCTGAACGCTTCGATAGGGATGTCCCTGGCTAATTTGAGGCTTTCCACTTTAGAAATATGAAGAAGCAAGGCTTTGGAGTGGTTCCGATTTTTTACACTGTATATCCTTTCTATCGCCTCTTTGTTGAAGGGTAACGCTCCAACTCCGTACACAGTTTCCGTTGGAAAAACAATTATTCCACCATCTCTTAAGACTCGTACCGATTCTAAAAGAGCTTTGTCATCTAAAGCAGAAATTATCATTAAATCATCCTCTCAAAAACTGTATAAAAAAAGCCACCCCTTGGGTAGCTTCTTTGGTGCCGAGGGCGGGACTTGAACCCGCACGAGCTGTAACGCCCACATGGCCCTCAACCATGCGTGTCTGCCTATTCCACCACCTCGGCAGAACACGTAAATTATACACGTTCTCCGTTGACTTGTCAAGAAACCGCGTTGACTCATTTGATCTAATCTGTACTCGGTAAAAATATGACAGACAAAAAGTGAATCTTTTCACGATAGTGTGGGTAGTATTTTTGAATAGCGATATTCCTTGACATTTTAGTACCGCTTTACAAGCGGTGAGTGTAATCTTTTTGAAGCCTTGTCAAAACTGATTCAGACGTTTGTTCCATACAAGATGCTCATAACAGAGCACGCTGCATACTAACATCCTGTTAGAT